>DAIMKA010000168.1:0-4643 GCA_036721955.1 Lachnospiraceae bacterium
GAACAATCCCATCAAGCGAAAGACCAGGCCATGATGCTACATACGCTCACGGATCGCAGGCGGCTTGACGGCATTAGTCAGATCATGCACCAGTATGCACCAGAAGCGGGAGTAAATGATTGCGAGCATCGCGGTGCTGACATAGCATAACAAAAACGTTGGAAATAAAGCATTTCTGCCTTATCTCCAACGCCTTATGTACTCTGTTCGCGACGCGATTCGAACGCGCGACCTTCCGCTTAGGAGGCGGACGCTCTATCCAGCTGAGCTACGCAAACTTATTACCGCTGCCTGCCATCCCGCTTTTGCCGATCCCGGCAAAAAGCGTTCCAACAATGCAGTGGTGTTATTATAACGCATTTTCTCTCATTTCGGTACTGCAATCGCACCGTAATCTCATCTTCCGGCCTTTTCGGTCCAAAATTGTCCGAAAAGCAACACTTCCGTACCGCTCTGCTGTGCTGCTGCCTGCTGACAATCACGGAGTCATTCCTGTCACCGCAGATCCGTCTGCCCGCTCCGGTATCTTTCCTGCAGCGCTTTCTCCCGTTCCTCGTGATGCTCTTTGTCACGGTACATTCTCTTGTCGGCAAGAATCCGGATTTCCTCCGCCGTGCTTCCTTCCTCCGGGAAAACAGCATAGCCGCAGCTGACATCCACGCAGATACAGCGTCCACCGATGTCAAACGGCTTCCCGACGGCATCTCTCACACGCTGCACCATCGTCTGACACAGATTCACATTCGTATCTCCGACCAGAATCAGAACAAACTCATCTCCGCCAATCCGGAATGCCAGATCCGCGCTGCGGATGCAGTTCTTCAGCCGTCCCGCTACCGCCCGCAGCAGCTGGTCTCCCACACTGTGCCCGTAGCTGTCATTCACCGGTTTGAACAGGTCCAGATCCAGATAAAACAGGGTGAAGCTCTGTCTGCGCCGTTCCAGTCTCTCCAGTGTTTTTACCAGATATCGCTCATTGAACAGGTTTGTCAGAGAATCCGTATTGGCAAGATTCTCCAACTCGTATTTCTGGCCCACATCCTGCGAGATCAGAAGAACCCGTGTCAGCTCTCCCTCGGTCCACTCAACCGGAATCACACTCAGCACTTTAAAGCGTCGTTTATCCATGGAGCAGAACTCAAACTTATAGATGTCCGTTTCTCTGCGCAGAACATCCCTCAGATGATCCACGGACAGGAGATTGCTCATGGTCACGTTCTCACCATTGATCAGAGCCACATAGATCGTATCCAGGGAGATCAGGAAATCATGATAGCTCCCCTCCGGCGCATGATCCGTCCGGTTATCCATATCGTAGAACTCATACCGATCCCGACACAGATCACAGACCACGAAGCTTTCCACCATGCGCGTGACGCCCAGTAGAAGCTGATCCAGCGCATGATTCTCCCGCTTCATGCGCTGTCGCTCAGCCTCAGCCTCCATTTCCTCCATGATCACGCGAACGGCAAGCACCCACATCGGTCTGCCCTCGTCGTCCGACGATTCTTCCTTAAAGGTCCCGACCGAAATCATCGTTCCCTTCCGGGTCATCAGACAATACCGGCCCTTCCCCCGCTCCTGGCGGAATTTCTCACCCGAGAACGGGAAAACCGGTGTATCGCGGACAATCTTCCGAAACGAACCTCCGGTGGCCTGAATAAATCCTTCATAGTCATACCCGAGATCCTCCAGAAAATATCCGCTGACTCCTGCGATGCTGAGTGCCTCATCATAATAACCGGCCACAGTTCCGACCGGGTCATTCCGGCTCAGTGCATCCGTCAGGACCCACTTCGTATGTTCATTCAGCTTATGATTTCCGATTTCAAGCAGCGCATGCATCTGCTGCTGTTGCATTTCCGGACTCTGATAACATTCTTCCACGACAGTTTCCGACTTTCCTGATTGGCAGACATTCATTCCGGCTCAATCCGCGGTCCCTTAAAACTGCTGTTGAAAAGGGGCCTCAGCAGAAAGAGTTCTCTTTATTTAAGTTAGGTTACTCCGTTCAAAAAAAGCTGTCAATTGCCGTCCGTTTCCTTCCTGGATTTTCAGCCCGAGGAGATTTTTTACCCCATCCTCGAGTTCAAGCGAATCCGGATCATCTGTCCGTCCAACACATACTGGGCAAAATTGGTTTCATCTCCGTTCCGGACGAACTCGCACACCCATTTTCCCTTTTCAAAATGACCTTCCTCTACAGACAGAAAATTCAGCTGGGAAGACTGACGCGAAGAAAGCTGCCGATAGCTGTTCTCACTTTCCGGCAAAGGCCTGCGGATGAACTCCGCCATGGCGCCCGCGCCACACAGATAGAATTCCTCTGGAGCGGCCTGTACCAGAATCGCCCGGCCCCGTGTTTTTATTCTCCTGCGGCCATGCTCCGAAGACACATCACAGGTATAGCCGAAATATTGCGGATTGCTGTTCGTATACTTCATTGTGACATGGTATTCCGGAAGCTTCAGATACCGATAAGTTTCAAATTCCTCCTGCGCAAAGGCATGAATCCTTCCTGTTCCATGGAAGCGGATCAGAAGAGGTGCCACCTTGGCAAGAATCTGCATGGACAATGCAACATCCTCCGACTCCGGATTCAGATTTCCGTCCTCATCCAGTGCGCTCTCCGCGCCGAAGCAGGCCACACCTTCCGCGCCATACTTTCCTGCTGCCAGAATCAGATTCATCGCATTCGCCCCGCCCGCAACCGGGGACTCCGGAATGAACAGAGGATTATCCTTCCGGGCATAGGCACTGCACACCCTCCCATAATCGCACCGCGCCGGATTATAAATATCCGGTGCCAGAATGTCCAGATCTGGTGCTGCCGCTTTCCAGATATCCAGCATACGGGAAACTGCTGCGCCGGCGTTGTAACAAAGGCCTGCTTCCTCATATCCGGACTCTCCCACCATCACGTTGGTATAAAAAGGAATCGAATAAATCCGCCTGCCGGCTTTTGCCAACGCTTCCACATAGGCAGCTGTATACCAGGAAGAAAACGCCTCATGCGAATATCTGCCGAACTGTTTCTTCCATGGCGATACTCCATTCCCTGCCGTTTCCCTGGTTTCCCACTGCTGTATTCCTGCATCCGGTTTGTCATCCGGCCGCTCTTCTCCCCATGCATCCGGAATCCGGACATCTTTCAGCGCTTCCGGCACCGCATTCCAATAGTCTCTTTCTGCCTCTTCCGAATAGTCGCGATCTGTGTTCGCATATCCCATTTCGTTCTCAATCTGAACCGCAAGGACCGTCTTTTCCTCCCCGTCATACTCCTTCAAAAAGCACATCAGCCCTTCAAAAGCCGCCTGATCCCGTTCCCTTGTGACCATGCAATGAACCGACAGAGACATAACCGGAGCTCCGTCCGGTCCCTGGGCAACCCGGTACGTCTCCGGATGAAGCTTGACATACTCCGGCACATAATTCGGATGACCGTTTTTGCTCGTCCCGAACCACAGAAGAATCAGATATTTCCCTGCTGCCCTCACTTCATCAATCAGGCCGCGGACCAGCGAATAATCATAGTTTCCCTGCTCCCTCTCAATCTGGTTCCAGTAAACCGGCGCTTCCAGCGTATTTCCGCCAAAAAGGGACAGCGCCCGCAGCGATTTTGCTACCAGGCGACTTCCCGTTGAGGAATTATGAGTCTGCAGTCCCAGCGGCATGACCGGATTTCCGTTTTTATCCGTAAACACCCATTTTTCCATTTTGATCTTCTCCCCCTTGTCCCGCACATCCGTGATGTCATTACCAAAAGTCCATTCGGAAGCATGGGCTCGCCTTTTCCTGCATAAATCTGAAATGCAGAGGTACTGTTGAACAGGTCTTTTGATAAAAGCGGGGCAAAACTTCGTCCTGCCCCGCTTTCACTGTCTCTATTCCGGAAAACATTCCTAAAATCCGGATTCAATCTGCTTTTCTTAAAATCTTTACATCATACGGTGCAAAAGGAATCTCTTCTCCCGCAGCATAGCTTCTTCCCTCCGCCACATCCGTCACAGGAATCTCCGGAACAAGCTGCACTTCTTCCTTCTGATGATTCAGGCAGAACCAGAAATCGCCTTTTCCACTGCTGCGCTTCGTAATCTCCATCCGGTCCGGTGCATTCTTCGTCAGCTCCTGTGCACAGGAGCTGATTCCGGCTTCTTCACAGATCATCTTCATGAAGTCATGGTAGAAGGCCGCATCCGATCTGGTGCCGACATAGTAAACTTTTCCCTTTCCGAAGGTATTGCACGTCAGAACCGGTGTCCCTGCGTAGAACTCGCTCTGATACTCCGCAAGACTTTCTGCCTGTTCCACATGAGAAATTGCAAAGGCATAGCGGGCCGGATACATTGTACCGTTCCAGACAAAGCGGTTTTCTTTCTCCTTCAGCGCATCAAATTCCTCCGTCCAGATTCCCGCAAGACCGCGAAGTTCTCCCGGATAGCCGCCACAGACCACCTGATCGTTCTCGTTGGTGATGCCGCAGTACAGGGACAGAACCAGTGTCCCCCCGTTCTGCACGAACCTCTCCAGAGATTCCCTCACGCCCGGCTTTACCATGTACAGCTCCGGTGCAATGACCAGCCGATAGCGTGAGAGATCCTCCTGCATCCCGATGACATCCACATCAATATTGGCATCGAACA
>DAIMKA010000169.1:0-4185 GCA_036721955.1 Lachnospiraceae bacterium
GTTGGGAACGCCGCTCTTGATGAGCTCGATCATCTCGCCGGTCAGGAACCACCCCTCACCGGTCTGGTTGCCGATGTCCACGATGGGCTTTGCGTATTCCACGATCCGGTAGATGCTGGCCGGTGCCTCGAAGTGGCGGCTCCTGTCATAGGCGCGGTAAATCGGACGAAGAGCGATGTCCTCGATCGCGTGAATGGCAAGGTTCATGCCGAAGGCCGCCGATTTGGAGGTGCCGAGATACTCCGCCTTGTAAATCTGATTGTAGAAGCAGTAGAGCATAAAGCCCATGAGATCCGGCACAATGGCCTCCGCGCCCTCGGCCTCCAGCGTTTCCACGAGGTGGTTGTTGGCGGCATAGGAGTACTTCACGAGGATCTCTCCGACGATGCCGACTCTCGGCTTCTTCAGGTTCTCGTCAATCGGAATCCGGTCAAAGTCGCGGATAATTTCACAGGCCATTTTCTGAACCTTGTGAAGCGGGAAGCCCTTCGTGCTGACCAGAAAATCCGAGCACTTCTTCGTCCACTTCTCATACATCGCCTGCACGGAGCCCTTTTCCAGCTCGTAAGGGCGCATGCGGTACACGCACTTCATCAGGACATCGCCGAGAATGGCCGCGAAGGCAAGCCTCGTGATGAGCGGGAAGGTGATCTTGAAGCCGGGATTTCCCTCCAGGCCGGAGAGGTTCGCCGAGATGACGGGAACCTGCTCCATGCCGGCCTTTTTCAGCGCGCGCCGGATGAAGCCGATGTAGTTGGAGGCGCGGCATCCGCCGCCTGTCTGCGACATGATGACCGCCGTGTGGTTCAGATCGTATTTTCCGGAGGAAAGGGCCTCCATGACCTGTCCGACCACGAACAGGGACGGATAGCAGGCATCGTTGTTGACATACTTCAGGCCGTAGTCGATGGCCGTCTGGTTGTCGTTGCGCATCAGAACCAGGTTGTAGCCGCAGGATCTGGCCGCCGGCTCGATCAGGTCAAAGTGAATCGGCGACATCTGCGGGCAGAGAATCGTGTAGTGCTCGTCGAACATCTCCTTCGTGAACGGCACCTTGCGGATGCCGGTGGGACGGATGGTGCGGCGGGTCTTGTTCTTCTCCCGGATGTGGATGGCGGCAATCAGGGAGCGCACGCGGATTCTGGCGGCGCCCAGATTGTTGACCTCATCGATCTTGAGGCAGGTATAAATCTTGTCGGAGCCGGAGAGAATATCGTTCACCTGGTCCGTGGTCACTGCGTCCACGCCGCAGCCGAAGGAGTTGAGCTGGATGAGGTCCAGATCATCCCTCGTGCGCACGTAGGCGGCCGCGGAATAGAGGCGGGAATGGTACATCCACTGGTCCAGAACGATAAGAGGGCGCTCCGGGTGTCCCAGGTGTGCGATCGAATCCTCCGAGAGCACGGCGAAGCCGTAGGAATTAATCATTTCCGGAATGCCGTGGTTGATCTCGGGATCCAGGTGGTAGGGGCGTCCCGCGAGGACGATGCCGGGGGTACCGGTATCCTCCATGAATTTCAGAACGCGCTCTCCCTCCGCCATCAGGTCCTTCCGGTACTGGAGAAGCTCCTCCCAGGATGCCTGCGCAGCCGCAATGACCTCGTCCTCCGGGATTTCGCGGAATTCGCGCACGAGAGCCTGGGTGACGGTCTGAAGGTTCGTGAAGGCCATGTAGGGATGGCGGAATTTCACCTTCCCGTTCATGATGTCTTCGACGTTGTTCTTGATGTTCTCCGGATAGGCGGAGACGATGGGACAGTTGTAGTGATTGTCCGCATCCTTGTTCTCCTCGCGCTCGTAGAACAGCGACGGATAGAAGATGAAATCGGGATGCGCCTTCTCAATCAGCCACTGCACATGTCCGTGCGTGATCTTGGCAGGATAACATTCCGACTCCGAAGGAATGGACTCGATGCCCATTTCATAGATGGCATGGGTCGAGAGCGGAGAGAGAATGACCTGGAACTTCAGCCGGGCAAAAAAGGTCGCCCAGAACGGATAGTCCTCGTACATGTTCAGAACGCGGGGAATGCCGACCGTTCCGCGGACCGCCTCTTTTTTCGTCAGGGACTTGTAGCCGAAAAGGCGGCCCAGCTTGTACTGGTACATGTTCGGAATGCCGTTGTCGGCCTTTTCGAGACCGAGTCCCCTCTCGCAGCGGTTGCCGGAGATGAACTGGCGGCCGTCGCTGAAGTGGTTGACGGTGAGACGGCAGTTGTTGCTGCACTTGCCGCAATTTCGCATTGTCGTATTGAAGGTCAGGGCCTCCATCTCTTCAAAGGAGAGCATGGTGGTCGACCGGGAGGCATCATAGCGCTCCCTTGCGATGAGGGCGGCGCCGAAGGCACCCATGATGCCCGCGATGTCCGGACGGATGACACTGCCGTCCGAGATTTTCTCCAGGGCGCGGAGAACGGCGTCGTTGTAGAACGTTCCGCCCTGCACGACGATATTTTTGCCGAGCTCTGCGGCGGAGGACACCTTCATGACCTTGAAGAGGGCGTTCTTGATGACGGAGTAGGCAAGGCCTGCGGAGATGTCGGACACCTCGGCCCCTTCCTTCTGCGCCTGCTTGACGCGCGAGTTCATGAAAACCGTGCAGCGCGTGCCGAGGTCAATCGGATTTTTGGCAAAAAGAGCCGCCTTTGCAAAATCCTCCACGGAGTAATCCAGGGATTTGGCAAAGGTTTCGATAAAGGAGCCGCAGCCGGAGGAGCAGGCCTCATTGAGCGTGACGGAATCCACCGCGCCGTTCCGGATGCGGATGCACTTCATATCCTGTCCGCCGATGTCCAGAATGCAGTCCACCTTCGGGTCAAAATAGGAAGCGCCGTAGTAGTGGGCGATGGTTTCCACCTCGCCGTAGTCCAGCTTGAAGGCGGCCTTCATGAGGGCCTCGCCGTAGCCGGTGGAACACCCTCCCGCGATTTCAACGCCCTCCGGCATTTTGTTGTCGAGGTCTGTGATGCCGCGGATGGCGGTGTGAATGGGCGAGCCGTTGTTGGAGGAATAGAAGGACCAGAGAAGCTCACCGTCCTCTCCGATGAGGGCAAGCTTCGTCGTCGTGGAGCCCGCGTCAATGCCGAGGAACGCCTTCCCGCGATACGAGGAGAGATCCCCTGTCTTGACCCGGTAGGCGTCGTGGCGGGCACGGAACTGCCGATAGTCTTCCTCCGAGACAAAAAGAGGAGCCATCCGCTGTACCTCGAATTCCATCTGCATGGGATGGGAGGTTTTCTCCAGAAGGTCCTCCACGAGGATGGAGTGGTCCTCGCTGGCATGGAAAGCAGACCCCATCGCCGGGAAGAGGTGGGAGTCGGAAACTTCAATGATGTGCTCCTTGTCCAGATGGAGCTCGCGGATAAATGCCGCCTTCAGCTCCGTCAGGAAGTGAAGCGGGCCGCCGAGGAAGGCGACATGGCCGCGGATGGGCTTGCCCTGCGCAAGGCCGGAGATGGTCTGGATGACCACCGCCTGGAAGATGGAAGCCGCAAGATCCTCCTTGCGGGCACCGTCATTGATCAGGGGCTGAATGTCGGACTTGGCGAAAACGCCGCAGCGGGCCGCGATGGTATAGAGGGACTCATAGCCCTTCGCGTACTCGTTGAGTCCTGCCGCGTCGGTCTGGAGGAGCGACGCCATCTGGTCGATGAAGGAGCCGGTGCCGCCCGCGCAGGTTCCGTTCATGCGCTGCTCGACGTTGCCGTTTTCGAAGTAAATGATCTTGGCATCCTCGCCGCCGAGCTCGATGGCGACATCGGTGAGAGGGGCCAGAACCTCGATGGCGGACGCCTCCGCGACCACCTCCTGTACGAAGGGAATGCCGAAATAGTTGGCCAGCGACAGGCCGCCGGAGCCGGTAATGACGGGGTGAATGCGGACATTTCCGATTTTCCCGTGTACCTCCTCCAGAATGTCATGAAGGGTTTCGCGGATCTGGGCGTGGTGACGGCGGTAATCGCCGAACACAAGCTTCCGGTCAGAGTCCAGAAGCGCAACCTTGACGGTGGTCGATCCGATGTCAATGCCGAGGGTATAGTCTTTTGAAATCACGTGCAAACTCCTGAAAAAATGCAGCGGACGATTCCGGGCTGCATCCGTAAATGGTAATGATTCAGCACATCCCGAATTTCCCTGCGGAAATCCCTGATTGTCGGCCGGAGGCGTCCCGCACCCTGACCGCCT
>DAIMKA010000169.1:4204-4550 GCA_036721955.1 Lachnospiraceae bacterium
GCAGGCAGAGGATCCGCATGGAAAATCAGCGGTTGCTGAATAAATACAGATTGGATTTTTGAAGCGGCAGATGCTGTTTTTGCGAAAAACAGGCACAGCCGCCGCATCGTTAGGGATTATAAATCGGAAATTTTCTGAAAGCAACGAAGGACGGACCCTCAAATCATTAAAAGTGTGTGAACTTCGGCCTTCCGGGGGCTTCCTTACTTGCGGACTTTGCGGGAAGTGAAGTATTCTTAAAAGATGCAGCGAAGATCCGGAGAGGACGGGCTGCACAGGACAATCTATTATAATAGAGGTAACGATTCAGCACATCCCGGATTTTCTTGTGGAACTCCATGATGTT
>DAIMKA010000170.1:0-4490 GCA_036721955.1 Lachnospiraceae bacterium
TATGTTTTCAAGAGAAGATATCTGTCACAGGCAGAACCTGTTTTTCTGTTTTCTACAGCTTATTCCGCAGGATGCATCGCTGTCCCTTCCTGCGCCGGCTCAATTCGTTCCCGACACAGGAAGAAATTCATCCGGTTCCGGCAGGAGTACAGAGAAGCTCCTGTTCTCGTCCGCTACCGGATCAGTCTTCCAGCGTCTCCACCAGATCCAGGCTGTGTTCTTCCACCATGCGGTCGCACAGATCCAGGAACTCATCCAGCGGCACATTGTTGAGCTGCTTGTTGCCGCGGATATTGATGGAAACGGTGTTGTTCGCCGCCTCGTTGTCGCCGAGCACCAGGATATAGGGATCCTTGTAGTTCTTGAAGCCCTTGATCTTGGTCTTCATATTGTTGTCCGAATAATCCGCCTCGACGCGCAGTCCGTTCTTGCGGCACAGATCTGCGACCTTCTTCGCGTACTCGTTGTGCTCCGGGCGGATCGGAACGATGCCGATCTGATAGGGAGCCAGCCAGAACGGGAAGTTCCCTTTGAAATTCTCCGTGATGATACCGATAAACCGCTCCATGGAGCCGAAAATCGCACGGTGAATCATGACGGGCTGCTTCTGCGTGCCGTCCGCTGCCGTGTACTTCATGCCGAAGTTCAGCGGGAGCTGGAAATCAAGCTG
This sequence comes from Lachnospiraceae bacterium, assembly GCA_036721955.1. Lineage (GTDB taxonomy): Bacteria > Bacillota > Clostridia > Lachnospirales > Lachnospiraceae > CAG-791. The sequence continues at coordinate 671 of DAIMKA010000170.1, forward strand.
GATGGTGCCCATCTGCCACTCGCGTCCCAGTGCATCCTTCATCTTCAGATCAATCTTCGGGCCATAGAACGCGCCGTCGCCTTCATTGATCTCAAAGCCGTTCTCTCCGTACTTGTCCAGAAGGATCTTCTTCAGATCCGCTTCCGCCTGATTCCAGGTATTGATATCGCCCATGAAATCATCCGGGCGGGTGGAAAGCTCAGCGCAGTAGGTCAGGCCGAACGTCCCGTAAATCTGGGTCGCGATATCCATGATGTCGTTGATCTCGGATCCGATCTGCTCCTCCGTCACGAGAATATGCGCGTCATCCTGACGGAACTGCTGCACACGGAAAAGTCCGTTGAGCTCTCCGCTCTTCTCCTTGCGGTGAATGACATCCACCTGATTGATGCGAAGCGGCAGATCCTTGTAGGAACGGGGCTTGGTCTGGTAAATCTTGATGGCATTCGGGCAGTTCATCGGCTTCAGCGCATAGGTATCCTCTTCGCTCTCGCCTTCTGCCGGAGGGATAATGAACATGCCGTCCTTATAGTGTGCCCAGTGTCCGGACGTCTCCCACAGCTCCTTCTTGGACAGAACCGGTCCGGAAATTTCCTGATAGCCGTGCTCCTCATGAATATTTCTCCAGAAAGCAAGAAGAGCGTTGAACAGCTTCCATCCTCTCGGCATCCAGTAAGGCATTCCGGGTGCGGTCGGATCAAAATAGAACAGCTCCATCTGCTTGCCGATCACCTTGTGATCTCTCTCCTTTGCCTCACGGACCAGATCCTTGTGGGCCTTCAGAGCCGCCTTGTCCGGGAACGCATAGGCATAGACACGGGTCATCTGGTCGCGGTGCTCGTCGCCTCTCCAGTATGCGCCGGATACACTGCGCAGCTCAAAGGCCGCAGACAGAAGATCCTGGGAATTCTCCACGTGAGGTCCTCTGCACAGATCCACATAGTCATCCCCGGTGTAGTAAACGGTGATGGTCTCATCCTCCGGAAGGTCCTGAATCAGCTCGGTCTTAAAGCGCTGGTTCTTGAAAATTTCCAGTGCCTCTGCCTTGGAAACCTCTTTTCTCGTCCAGGGCTCTTTGCGCTTCAGGATCTCACGCATTTTGTCCTCGATCTTCTTGAAATCCGATTCCTGAATGGTCTTTCCTGCCGGAAGAACGAAATCATAATAAAAACCGTCGGCAATCTGCGGTCCGATCGCATACTGCGTGTCCTCGCCGTACAGTTCCAAAACGGCCTTGGCAAGAATGTGTGCCAGAGAATGGCGGTACACTTCCAGATACTGCTCTTTTTCCATGTCTCTTCTCCTTTTCATGCTCATGCAAAAACGCCCCTGACACCGCATCAGGCAGCGTCAGGGGCGTAGATTCTACGCGGTTCCACCCTGTTTTCTTTCTTCATTCACGACGGTTACGGAGTCGCCGGGCCGGATTGGGGCCGCTCGGAGCTGGTCTTCAAACTGCGTCATCACCGGAACTCTCGCACCATCCCGTTTCCGGAAAAGCCAGGCTCACGGCCTGTCCTTTCCCTGCAGAAAACTGTCTGCAGATCCGGGAGAATTCCTCTCTGAAGGCTTTCGTACAGTTCTACTCGTCTCTTCATCGCTTTACGTGAGCATCATAACCTCGGAGCATGGAAAAGTAAAGGTCTTTTCCGCAAGATTATCGGCCATTTTTCGTGCCGTCTTCCGCATCGTTTCCGGCGATGTTCTCAGTATTATTCTCAGTGATGTCCGCAGCTTCATTTCCCATGCTGCCCGCAGGTCTCATCTGCACAGTCTGGCGTCCGCCGCAGGACGTCCTCCCTCTCCAGATATTCATACAGCGAATCCGACAGGACATCTCCCGGAAGGAGCTCCTCCCGGTTTACACTCCGGATGATGCCGCGCAGTCCCTCCGGATCCTCAATCTCCTGCTTTTTCACCAGGATGAGTTCATGAACGGAGCAGGGAATCACATAGAGATCTCCTCCGATCCGTTCCGAAAGGTACGCCATCATTCCCGGGTAAAACATCGCCGCCGACCCGTAGAACGGTTTCCGGCAGGTCAGAACATACAGCGTGATTTCCTCTTCCCACTCACCCTCCGGAATTCCCAGGACTTCGCGCATGGTGGCAAAAAGCGGCGGGTGAATCTGCCTGCTCTGCACCAGCGCATTCCGGTAGAGCTCGTACCGGTCGATTCCCCACCGTTCCAGATCCTCAGTCGTAATCGGGATCGCTTTCTCTCCTCCCGTGTCAAAAAAGAACACGATCGCCAGGTCCTCCCAGGCGACAAACGGGAGTTTTTCCAGTTCGTTCCGGTTGTGTCCGCGGTTTACCGCGCGGATGCAGATACGCTTTCTGGCGTTCTGATACGAGAGCTTCTCCGAAATGCAGAAACTCTTCTGCACAGTCAGGTCTGTCCATGAATTCATGAATTTTCTCCTTTCGGATCCGCCCGCGCTGCGATGCGGACGGATCATAGCAAGATGCGTAACCGTTCAGCACATCTCGAATTCTGCAGGTGCTGAACAATTACAAAAACACGACAACAGAAACCGTGGGTTTCCATTGTCGTGTTCTCTTCATGATCCTGTACCAGATCCTGACCCGTCAGAAGACAGGCCGGACACAGCCATCTCTGCCCGGAAATGCTGGCAGCAGCATTTCCTTATGCTCTGGAGAGGTACTCTCCGGTTCTGGTATCAATCTTGATCTTATCGCCGATGTTGCAGAACAGCGGAACTGCAACCTGTGCACCGGTCTCAACCGTTGCAGGCTTCGTCGCACCGGTTGCCGTGTTGCCCTTGAAGCCGGGCTCGGTCTCGGTGATCTCAAGCTCTACGAACATCGGAGGCTCGATTGCGAATACATTGCCGTTGTAGGAATCAACCTTGATCATGTCGTTCTCCTTGACGAACTTCATGTCATTGCCGCAGACATCTGCGCCAAGGCTGATCTGCTCATAGCTCTCGGTATCCATGAAGGTCCACATATCGCCGTCCTTGTACAGATACTGATAGTCCTTGCGGTCAATACGAACCTGAGGGAACTTCTCGGTCGGACGGAAGGTCGTCTCGGTAACGCCTCCGTTGATGATGTCCTTCAGCTTGGTTCTTACGAAAGCTGCGCCTTTACCGGGCTTAACGTGCTGGAATTCGATAATCTCATATACGTTGCCATCCTTCTCGATGGTAACGCCGTTTCTGAAGTCACTGGCTGTGATCATGTAGATAATCCTCCTGGAAATATAAAGTCACAATTACGGAATCATGATACCTTGAACGTTCTGTATTTTCAAGATTTTTTTGTAAGAATCCAGTCCATCGCCTCGAGATACCCGTCCAGTCCGTGTCCGACGATCTGGCGGTCACAGGCAGGCGCCGTCACGGATACCCGTCGGAACGCCTCTCTGGCATTGATGTCGCTGATGTGAATTTCCACCTTCGGAACGAAAACGCTGCGGAGCGCGTCGTGAATGGCGTAGCTGTAATGTGTGTAGGCCCCCGGGTTAATCACAACGCCGATGAGATCCTCATCATAATAAGCCTCCTGCAGCTTGTCGATGATCGCTCCCTCATGGTTGGACTGCCAGCACTCCGCGGCAACGCCAAGCTCCACGGCATGCTGCTGGATTCTGCCGATCAGTGCATTGTAGTCTTCGGTTCCATAGATGCTCTTTTCGCGGATGCCGAGAAAATTCAGATTCGGTCCGTTGATCACCAGTATTTTCTTCATCAAACTTATACCTCACTGAGGCAAACCCGCAAATGCGGTTTTGCCGAATGTGGCAGCCGGTGCGTCAGCACCGATGCTGCAGTTTGAAAGTGACATATCAATGTCA
>DAIMKA010000171.1:0-4474 GCA_036721955.1 Lachnospiraceae bacterium
GCCTCTTCCCTACTCAAAATCTCCCTCGCGGAGCGGCTCGCCGCGCTCCAGGCGATGCGAGGCCTTCCTGCCCACGATTTCGTCGAACCGTGCGGGGGGCAGACCGTCTCCCGGCCGGATCGAGCGGATGTTCTCTGCCGTCAGAGTCTCGCCTGCCGCCACGTCTTTTACCACGAACAGGGAGCGGACACCGCTGTGCTCCTCCTCCTGCTGCTTCGTCAGGTGATACTCCGAATCGCCCAGCGCCTTCTCCACGCAGCGGATGTCCCGCACCATGGAGGCGAATTCCTCCGGCTCCATCGAAAATGCGCCGTCCGGACCGCCGTCGCTTCGACGGAGCGTCAGGTGCTTCTCCACCATGCAGCCGCCGAGCGCCACTGCCGCCACGGGAACCGCGGAGCCCATCGTGTGGTCCGAGAGACCGACCAGTGTTCCGTAGGTTTTCGCAAGCCCCGGCATCATCCGGAGATTGACGTCCTCATAGGGGGTCGGATACGCCGACACGCATTTCAGGAGAAGGAGCTGTTCATTCCCTTCTTCACGGCAGGCCGTGACCGCCGCCGCGATTTCCTCCGGATATGCCACGCCGGTCGCAAGAATCACCGGTTTTCCCGTCCGCGCGCACTGGCGGATGAGCGGAATGTCCGTGATCTCATAGGACGCAATCTTATACGCCGGCATGTTCATCTTCTCCATGAATTCCACTGCCGTCGGATCAAACGGCGAGGAGAAGCAGGCCATGCCGAGTTTCTCCGCCTCTTCCTTGAGCCCTGGCTGCCACTCCCACGGCGTATATGCCTCCTCGTACAGGCCGTGCAGCGTCTGACCGTCCCAGAGGGTCCCGCCGGTGATGCGAAAATAAGGCTTGTCGCTCTCAATCGTAATCGTATCAGCCGTATAAGTCTGAAGCTTCAGCGCATCCGCCCCCGCCTCCGCCGCGGCGTGAACAATCTCCACTGCCCGGTGATAATCCTGCAGATGATTGGCGGACATCTCCGCCACAATATAGGTTTTCCCGCCCGGCCCGATCCTGCGGCCGCCAATTTCAATCGGTGTCATCCTCTCTCCTCCCAGTGATTTTTCGCAAGGAATTCGTCATTCGTCCAGGGCTCCCGCGCCGTATACACGGTCCCGTCCTCTTTCCGGACCAGCACCGCCGGAAAATAATGGATGAAAAGCGGGGTCAGGCAGACCGTATAGCCTCCCGCAAGATCGTAAATCACAAGATCGCCCTTCTTAAGCTCCGGTGCATTTTCCTCTTCGAACAGGCGGTCATATTCCATGCAGGTCGCCCCGCAGATCATCTGAGAGGGCAGATTTTCCCGCTTTCCGTTTTCCTGAAGGACAAAATGATGCGGATACCAGCGCCTTGTCACCTGCGGATTCAGGTTCACCCGGCTTCCGTCCGTCACCACGTACACGTGCTCCCCGATCCGCTTCACATCCCGCACCGATGTCACAAAGGAAAAAGACGAGGACACCATCGAGACCCCCGGTTCCAGAATCAGCGCCACCCTGTCCGGGTCAAAAAACTGCCTCAGCTCCCCGGCAATGGCAGGCACGTAATCGCGAAAATCCGGCTTTCCCCTGACGCCGCCGTAATAGCCGCCGCCCATATCAATATAGGTGAGATCCGTCAGGCCGTACTTTCTGGCAAGGCGCACGGCAAACGCCGCCACCGCCGCGTAGGCCGTCACCGAGCGGGACTTCGTCGAGGAATGAAGATGGAGACCCGCGATCTCCACTCCCGGAATTTTCTCAAGACGCCGGATCACCTCCGCAAGACTTCCGTTCTCCTCGCAGTAGCCGAAGCGGCTTCCCTCTTCGTCCGCCGGAACCTCAGTCGGCACAAGCGTCCGGAAGTTTACATTCACGCGAAGGCCCACGCGGATTTTCTGCGGCGTGTCTGCCATTTCCTCCAGCCACTCCGGCTCCTCGGACGAATCCAGATTGACGAGCCCGCCGTCCGCAAGCACCTTTTCGAAGACCCGGCGGTCCTTGACCGGCCCGTTGTAGATCACCTTCGCGGGATCAAAACCGATCCGCATCGCCAGATCATACTCCTCCGCGGAGACCACCTCCGCCCAGAGGCCGCTTCTCCGGAAGTGATTCAGCAGCCAGGGAAGCGAATTCGTTTTCACCGAGCAGGCCGCCACCGACCTCTCGCCCCAGCCGCTTCGCAGCGCGTTCTGCAAAAGTGCGATGTCCGCATTCAGTTTCCGTTCGTCAATCTCATAATAGGGGGTCTGCATCCAGAAAAACTCCTCTTAAGTGGAATTGTCATGATAAATTTTACGCAGGAGAAACCGGCATCCGTCGGCTTCGAGTGTGCGAGGAGAAATCCGCGCAGGCGGTTTCTCCGACGCCGGAGCAGAGCGCTCTATGAGCGCCTGCTCGTGGCAGGAGGACTTGCCATCAGGCAGGCTCGAGTGTGCGAGGAGAAATCCGCGCAGGCGGTTTCTCCGATGCCGGAGCAAGGCGCTCTATGAGCGCCTGCTCGTGGCAGGAGGACTTGCCATCAGGCAAGTCCGAGTGCAGTGTACTTGCTTTCCGCGATTTTCCAGTCCTCCAGGGTGTCGATGTCCTGCACCTCGCTCTCCGGCAGAACGAGCGGCACCATGTCCTCCACGTCCGTGGTCCGCCCCCGGAAAAAAGCGTCGCTCCGGCACGCGTAGAACTGCCCGGCATCGTGGTATATTTTCTCGAGGTCCTGCGATCTTGCCGTCTCGTACTGCGGCATCCAGCGGGCAGCGCATCCGTTTTTGACGACAAAGCCGCGCTGCGGCGGATAGGAAAAGGCCACGACAGGAAGAACCGATTCGTGCTCCTCCAGAAGCTCCATCGCGGTCTTCAGCCGCTCCGGCGTCAGGAACGGGGCCGTCGGATAAATGCAGCAGAAGCGCTCCGCCGGATTCCCGCGCTTCTCATAGGTTTCCAGCACCTCCGCGATCACCTCGTCCGTGGACGCAAAATCCCCGGAATTCTCCGCGGAGCGCCGGAACGGGACGTCTGCCCCGTACTGCTCTGCAATTTCCGCGATCCGGTCATCATCCGTGGAGACCATGATTTCATCGAAAACGCCGCTTTTTTTCGCCGCTTCAATCGAATAGGCCAGAATCGGCTTCCCGCAGAATTCCCGGATATTCTTCCCGGGGATCCGTTTGCTGCCGCCCCTCGCCGTGATCATTGCAAGATTTTTCATTTTCGTATTCCCCTCTGCAGGAGGCCATTATTTTCCTGCTGCTTCCAGTGAAAACTCCCGCCGGAGTCCTGCGTCCGCCTCGTCCAGCTGCGCATCGCTCTGTCCCTCCAGAATGTAATAGCCGCGCCCCATCACCGAGGCCCCGTCCGTTACCTCCGACAGGACATCGCCGGGACGGATGCTGCAGACATAGTCGAGCAGCGGAAAACGTTCCATCAGTGCTTCCTTCTCCGGCACGGCGGTTACCCTTCCGGGTTCCAGGTCAAAATAGCGGATCAAGAGCTTCCTTGTTCTTTTCGGGCAAAAAAGCCTTGCACGGACTTCCTTAGATGCCGTTTCCTCCCGCTCCGGGGTCCCCGGTACCGCAAGCTTCAGGAAATCCTCCACCAGCGTCACGCCGGTCGCAAGCGGTGTGAAAAGATTCGAAAGATTATGCCCGGAGGGTCTTGCCGAGGTTTCGATCACAAACGGTTCGTCCGTCAGCTCCCCCGCTTCGTTCCTCTCCCGGATCAGATCTGCATGAACCACGCAGTTCGCAAAGCCGAGGGCCTTCCCCATCTCCTGCATCAGGCCGCAGCACCTTTCATAGAAAACCGGATCCTCCTCCGGAAGCACGGAATAATAGCCCACGCACTGGCGGTAGGGAGGCGGCGTATTTTTCTTGCGGCGGAGGAGCACCATGCGGAACTCCCCGTCCACGTACGCCCCGTCCACGCCGTATTCCGGTCCCGGGATGCAGGTCTCCACGATATAATCCTCCGGAAGCGCCGCGTCCTTCTCTTCTGTTCCCCCGCAGATTTCATACCGGAACAGGCAGCGGAGCTCCTGTTCGCTCCCGCAGATTTCCACGCCTCTGCTGCCGGAGCCAAAACGCGGCTTTACCACTACCGGAAAGCGGGTAAGGGCAGAGAACTCCTCCTCACGGACCATCGTCCCCTCTTTCAGAAGGAGCATTTCCGCCCTTCGAAGCCCCGCAGCCGCCATCTCCTGATGAAACCGGTACTTATCCGTACACCGCTTCGCAGCCTCCTCCGAGACGCCGATGAGGTGATAGCGGTCGTTCACCGCCCCGATGGTCGTCAGGCAGTGCCCGATCGGCGCGGGAACCACCGCGCAGGGCCGGAGCCGGTCCGTAACCGCGAACACCGCGTCCAGATCATTGATGTCCACATGGAAGGCCTCGTCTGCAAAGGGAAGGCCCTTTGCCTTCGGATTGCCGTCCATGGCCGCCACCCGAAGGCCGTACCTGTGGGCCGCGTCAATGGAAAAAAT
>DAIMKA010000172.1:0-4473 GCA_036721955.1 Lachnospiraceae bacterium
AAGTCCTGCTCCGGAACCGCTTCTGTCTGACGCTCTCTCCTGCTTTGTTCATAAACATTTCATAGAGTGCAAATAGATTTTCCACAGAGGCACTTCTATAATAAGAATCAGGAGTCCGGGCTTCCGATTTCACGAATTTTCCGGGGCGGATCTCCTTTTATCATGGATGTGATCCGGGTAGCTGCCTCGCCGGAACCGGAGGCAGGCGTAGCTACAGGCACCTGACAGGCCGCCGGACTGTCCATACCATCATCAGACCTAATCTCAGGAGGAAATGACCAGTTATGTTTCGTCAGACCACAGATCAGAAGGTTGCGCTTTTTCTCGCGGACGGATGTGAGGAAATCGAGGCGCTCACCGTTGCGGATCTTCTCTTCCGCGCCGGAATTCCCTGCACGACCGTTTCCGTAAAAGACACGAGGACCATCACCTCCTCCCACAACATCACCATCACCGCAGACACCACGCTGGAGGAGCTGAATCCGGAGGAATTCAGCATGCTGGTTCTGCCGGGCGGCATTCCGGGCACACCGAATCTGGCCGCCTGCCCCAAACTCATGGAAGCCGTCACTTCTTTTGCCGGCCGCGCGGACGAGGGAAAGGCCGTTGCTGCCATCTGCGCCGCTCCGTCCATTCTCGCGAATCTCGGGCTCCTTGCCGGAAGGAAGGCGACCTGCAATCCCTGTGTGGAGGAATTTCTCGATGAGCACGGTGCGAAACGCACCTGGGCGAGGGTGACTGTGGACGGGAACCTCATCACCAGTCAGGGAATGGGAACCGCCATCGCGTTCGGACTTGCCATCGTGGAATACTACCTCGGCCACGCTGCCGCACGGGATCTCGGGAATAAGATTCTCTACCGAAAATAAAATACGCTGTATCATCTGTAACCGGAGGAATCTGCAGAGAGGGGGAACTGCAGGTTTTCGCTGCAAGGGGGTTGCAAGTTATATATGAATATTCTTTTCTTTTTGAAGCCAAAGGCGGAACTGGATCTTGTCTATGAGGACGACACCATCGGCATGGCGATGGAGCGGATTGAGGATCACCAGTTTTCTTCCATTCCCATGATCAACGAGAAAACCGGCAGGTACATCGGCACGCTCAGTGAGGGCGACCTGCTGCGCGCCCTTCGCCAGAACGCCGGCTCCCCGATCGGATCCGAAAACCGGTCCGTGATGACCGTCAAAAGAAAGCGCGACTACAAATGCGTCCGCGCGGATTCCAACATTGAAGAACTGTTCGCCTACGTCAAGGAACAGAACTTCGTTCCCGTTGTCGACGACACCGGCGTTCTGATCGGCATTGTCCTTCGCTCCACCATTCTGGAGTTCGTCTTCGGTCTTCTGGATAAAGCACAGTGCCCGCAGACGGGCGGCGGCGCGTTTCTCCGTCCGATGCAGCATTAAAACTGCGTACCTGCAAAACACAGAAATGGGAAGGCTGCAGTCACGCCGCGGGTTCTATTGTCTTCATTCAAAATCATAAGAGTATAAAAAAGAGCCGTGAGGGAAACGCATTCCCCCACGGCTCTTTTTTTCTTCATTCGCCGGATTTTTCTTCTTCCTCCGCTGCCCTTCCGGTGGATTCCCGCACCACGAGCTCCGCTGCCATAATGCGGTCCTGCGGTTTTTTCTTCTTCTCGATCATGCCGAACAGGACGCTGATGGACGCCCGGGAAATCTCCGTAAACGGCTGCTGCATCGTGGTCACTCTCGGGTTATAGTAATCCCCCGTCTCAATGCCGTCGAAGCCGATGACCGATACATCCTCCGGAATCCGCCGGCCGGTATCCAGAATCGCGCGGCAGGCTCCCATCGCGAGAACATCCGAGATGCAGAAAATGGACGTCAGATCCGGACTCTTCTCCAGGAGCTCCTTCGCCGCCCGGTATCCGTTCGGAAGCGAATAATGCTCGATTCCCTCTGTCACAACGGCAAGATGTTCCTCCCGAAAAGGAATCCCGTGATCCGCCAGTGCCTTCCGGTAACCCCGGAAACGAAGCTGTCCGACCGAAGGGATTCCGAGTCCCTCCGCGATGATGCCGATCTTCCGGTGCCCCAGGCTGATCAGGTAGTTCACCGCGTCATAGCTGGCCTGCACATCATCCACGGCAATATTCGCGTATCCGACCTTGCCGTTCGTATGCTGGCCCGCGCTCTGCTTTGCTTCCTCCGGGTCCTCCCCGATGGTTGCAAAGACAAACGGAACGCCGATCTGCTGCAGCGCCTGACTGTCATGCGTGAAATTGCCGCCAAGGAAAATGATGCCCTTGATCTTCCGTTCCTTTACGAGGCTGAGTGCCACCAGGACCTCATCCTCCATCGGACCGACATGGCGCAGAATCGTCGTATAGTTCCGGTCCTCCACGCTCTCTTCCATGACCTGGATCATCCGCATGAAAAAGGGGTTCGTGATTCCCTTGACCAGAAGAGCGATGCTGTTCGTCTCACTCCTCTTCAGGAATCTCGCGGAATTGTTCGGGACGAATCCGGTCTCCCGGATCACCTCCATGATCTTTTCCCGGGTATCCGGATTGATGTCCGGATGATTGTTGAGTGCACGTGAAACCGTGCTGACACCGACGCCGCACTGGCGCGCAATGTCCTTAATGGTAATATCTGCCATGATCTGTCCTGTATCATTCTCCGGTCCGCTCATCACGGCCCTATATTCGATACAGAGTATACCTTATTCTTAAATTAACTGTAAAGTCCCGGAAGATGCCACTCCCGCAGGGCTTATTCCTGCATTTCCTGCATACGGCCGGCCTCTCTTCGCCTGTCCGGATGACCTGCGGATTTTCCGCCCCAAAATTCCGGGTGTTTCTCACCGGCCCCTTCCGCAGGGAATCAGATTCTTCCGTACAGAACCGCCAGCCGGTTCATCCTCTCTGCCAACTCCTTCGTGCACGCACCCGACAGCATTCTCCACTGCCAGTTTCCGCCGAGAGTGGAGGGCTGATTGATCCTGGCCTCGTCGCCGAGATTCAGATAATCCTGCATCGGAATGATACAGGTATCCGCCACCGACATGAATGCGGCCCGGATGAAGGACCACGCCGCTGTTTTCTCCGAGCGCACACCGATGTACTCCTTCGCGTACAGGCGGTCACGCCGTGCAACCGAATGGTACCAGCCGCGCATCGTCTCGTTGTCATGGGTTCCCGTGTAAACCACGCAGTTCGTTCCGTAATTATGCGGCAGATAGTCATTGGTGCCGGGCTCCCTTGCGTCAAAGGCAAACTGCAGCACCTTCATGTTCGGATATCCCGTTTTGCGGACGAGTCTGCGCACCGAGGGCGTGATAAACCCGAGGTCCTCCGCAATGATCTGCCTCTTTCCCAGAGCCTTCCGGATCGCGTCGAACAGATCCATCCCCGGTCCCGGCATCCATTTGCCGAACTCCGCCGTCGGATCGCCGTACGGAATTGCATAATACTCATCGAATCCCCGGAAATGATCGATCCGGACAATGTCGTACATTTTAAAACAGTTCGCAATGCGGGTAATCCACCACTGATAGCCGGTCTTCCTGTGGTAATCCCAGCGGTAGATGGGATTGCCCCACAGCTGCCCCGTCGCAGAGAATCCGTCCGGAGGACAGCCCGCCACAACGGTCGGATATCCCTTTTCATCGAACTCGAAAAGCTCCGGATGGCTCCACGTATCCGCCGAGTCAAAGGCCACATAGATCGGAATGTCTCCGATGATCTGGATTCCCTTTGCATTGGCGTATGCCTTGAGTGCCCCCCACTGCCCGGCGAACAGATACTGCTGGAACTCATAGAAGCGAATCTCATCCGCAAGCCTCTCCTGCGCTGCCTTCATGGCCGCGGGCTTTCTCAGCCGGATGTCCTCCGGCCACTCAATATAGCTTCGGCCGCCGTTTTCCTTTTTCACCGCGGAGTACAGTGCATAGTCCAGAAGCCACTCCCCGTTCTCTTCCACAAAGCGGTCAAATGCCTTCCGTTCCCCGTCATAGCGGGAATCCGCCCATTGTCCCTTCGGATTCAGGGCAAAGGGACTGTTCTCATAGGCCTTTTTCAGAAGAGGGAAGCGCCCGAGATAAATTTTTTCGTAGTCCACCTTCTCCGGATCTTCTCCGAAATCGATGCTCTCTGCCTCTTTCTCCGTAAGGTATCCCGCACCGATCAGCTTTTCGATGTCGATAAAATAGGGATTGCCCGCGAACGTCGAAAAGGACTGATACGGCGAATCTCCGTAGCCCGTCTGCCCCAGCGGCAGAATCTGCCAGTAGGACTGCCCTGCTGCCGCAAGGAAATCAATGAATTCATAGGCTTCCCGGGAAAAGCTTCCGATTCCGTATTTTGACGGAAGAGAGGTCAAAGGAAGCAGGACTCCGCATTTTCTTTTCATATCTGATATCTCCCCGGTCCGCCTCCGTTTTGCCGCATTCTGCGGCTGCGGACCGACTTTCTTTTTTCTGCATTGCTGCAAAAAAGTTTTTACC
>DAIMKA010000173.1:0-4464 GCA_036721955.1 Lachnospiraceae bacterium
TGCCGATGTACTTCTCGATGACCATGCCGATGGACTTGCCGTCATTCTTGACGGAAGCATACAGGGAACCGAAGTCCTGCACGGCACCGAAGAAGATGCCGCCGACAAGGAGCCAGAGAAGAACCGGAACCCAGCCGAAGACGGCTGCAAGGATCGGGCCCTGGACCGGCCCAGCACCGGCGATGGACGAAAACTGGTGTGCGAAGACGGTCAGCTTGGAAGAGGGAACATAGTCCTTCCCGTCTTCATGACGGTAAGCCGGCGTCTCGGCCTTGGGGTCGATGCCCCAGGTTTTGGCAAGAAATCTGCCGTAAAGCAGGTAGCCGCCGAGAAGAGCGACGGCGGCGATCAACAGGATCACAAGACTGTTCATGATGAATTCTCCTTTCTGAATGGAACCCAGTCTGTAAATGAAGTGCGAAGAGAAAAACAGGTAAGGCAAATCCGCCTGCCTGCTCCTGCCCGCAAACCTGACTGCATGCAGACGGCTTGCGGCGGAGTTCCTGTGACCGAACAGAAAAGGCCTTCGTCTCCGCAAAAAATCTGCAAAGACGAAAGCCTGAAAAAACGCTTCCGCGGTACCACTTTGATTGCCACGCTGCGCGTGACCACTTAACCCGTCTTTGGTTTCCCAACAACGGCTGTCCGGTGACGGCGGACGGTCCGGCGGCACTTACTGCATGACGCATCATGTGTTCGGTGTGCTGCTCACAGAGGATATCCTGCCCGGGCGTTCCTGCCGTCTCGCACCATCCGGCGGCTCTCTGAAAAGAAATCAGGGGCGGACTTGTTCTGTTCATCGCATTTCCTGTTCAGTTGACGAAATCTGTTATACCGCCGCGCACCCCGGGGAGCAAGACAGATGTTGCCCTGTTTCGGACAAGTCTTGAAGAAACGGGCAGTCAGCGCCAATGTGCTTTCGCAGGAAACCGCGCAATATTTCCGCAACGATCCCGCAAAAAAAGGAAAGCGGCGCACACACCAAAAGGCTATGCTTATCATAAGATCGAAATCTGCCGGACAGCGGCAGAAGAATTGGGGAAAAGAAAGGGGTATTTTTATGAAAATTTATGTAGACATCCATGCCGGACGGGACGGCAACGGAACGAAGGAGATGCCGTACCGCTGGATCCATGAAGCAGCGAAGGCGGCGATGCCGGGCGATGAGGTGCTGGTTGCGCCGGGAACCTACCGCGAATATGTGGAGCCGATCCATGCAGGCACGGAGGAGGCCCGCATCACTTACCGCAGCACGGAGCCGCTGGGAGCGGAAATTACCGGCGCGGAGGAGGTGAAGGACTGGAAGCCGTACAAGGGCAATGTATGGGTAACCCGCGTGAACAATACGGTGTTCGGCGGCTACAATCCCTACACAACATATGTGTTCGGCGACTGGTATTTTGCAAAGCGGGACAAGCATACGGGATGCGTGTGGCTGAACGATCAGGCACTGTACGAGGCAACCTCTCTGGAAGCCTGCGAGGCCGGGGAGGTCTATGAGTGCTCCTGGGATCCGGAGGCCTCGAAGCGCAAGTGGTATGCCGAGCAGGATGAGAACACGAATGAAACCGTGATTTATGCCAACTTCCAGGGAGCGGATCCCACGAAGGAAAATGTGGAAATCACGGTGCGCAGAGAGTGTTTCATGCCGCAGCAGAACGGAATCGGCTACATCACCGTAAGCGGTTTCAACATCAATAAGGCGGCGACGACCTGGGCTCCGCCCGCGGCCTATCAGGACGGCATGATCGGACCGCACTGGTCCAAGGGCTGGATCATTGAGGACTGCGAGATCTGGGGCAGCAAGTGCGCCGGTATTTCCGTGGGCAAGTACTATGATCCGGAGAATGATCACTTCTTCACGAGACACCATGTGAAGAGCCCGACGCAGATGGAGCGCGATGCGGTCTGCCGCGGACAGTACCACGGCTGGCTCAAGGAGAAGGTGGGCAGCCACATCATCCGCCGGAATAACATCCACAACTGTGAGCAGGGCGGCATCATCGGACGCCAGGGCGGCGTGTTCAGCATCATCGAGGACAACCACATCCATCACATCAACAACATGATGGAGCTCGGCGGAGCGGAGATCGCGGGCATCAAGATGCACGCGGCAATCGACGTGATCATGCGCCGGAACCACATTCACAACTGCACGATGGGCATCTGGACCGACTGGGAGGCGCAGGGAACCCGTATCACGCAGAACCTTCTGCATGACAACGAGCGGCCTGCCTTCGCGAAGCAGCTCGAAGGCGGCATGATGTGCCAGGATATCTTCGTGGAGGTCGGACACGGGCCGACTCTGATCGACAACAATATCCTTCTGTCTGATGCGTCTCTGCGGATTGCAACGCAGGGTGTCGCGATGGTGCACAATCTGATCTGCGGATCCTTCACGATGGTCGGCGGCGGAACCGGCTGGCGCTATACGCCGTACCATATGCCGCACCGCACCGAGGTGATGGGCTTTATGACCATTCTTCACGGCGATGACCGCTTCTACAACAACATTTTCATTCAGAAGTGGCCGTCCGCACCGTTTGTTGTCCGGCATGACAGCAATGATGAAACGGAGGCGGAGAACCGAGAGGTCGGAACGCACGTCTTTGATGAATATCCGACCTATGAGGAATGGATTGCCCAGTTCGATATGGACGAGGAAGTTCCGAATATGAGCAAGCTGGAATCGGCCCACTTCGGACATCTTCCGGTCTGGGTGGATGGCAATGCCTATTTTGATGGCGCGAAGGCCTGCCGGAATGAGAAGTCCAATCTCGTGGACACGGAGCATGAGGTGACCGTCGATGTCCAGCAGGATGAGGACGGAAGCTGGAAGCTGAACACGAATGTCTATGACTTCCTCGGCAGCTTCCACTGCGGCATGGTGAATACCGACATTCTCGGCAGAGCGTTCGAGCCGAATGAGCCGTATGAGAATCCGGACGGAACGCCGATCACATTCGATACGGACTATCTGGGAAGCCACCGCGGAATTGACGTGATCCCCGGCCCGTTTGCGGGCGCGGAGGACGCACGTAAAAAGCTCTGGTAAAAATTAATTCTGATAACGGATCTGCTGGCCCTGAATGAGAGGGAAGCGGATGAGATCAGCCGTGTCAAGATTTTCATGGTGCATGTTGACCGCGGAAATCTGATGATTCTCATAGGTGATGTAATAGTAAATCCCCTTTGTTGCGTTGCAGCAGGAGGTGTAGAGGGAGATTTCATATTTGTTCTCTCCGACCTCGCAGCAGCCCCGCTGCTGGTCCACGGATCCCAGAATGTGGAAGAACTGGCTGACGCTCTCGGACTCGGAGCTTCCGGAGAACGAGTGAAGCTTCGTGAAGGCCACGCGGGCAAAGCGTGACGTGGAGGAAAGATCTCCCGGAAGCCCGAGAGCCCCCATTCCGCGGCTGTAGGCCTGGAGCGGGATTCCGGGGGCGAAGCGGTTTTCCGGCTGCTTCTCGGAGAGCCCCATGTACTGGTTCAGCAAAAAGAGCTGCTGCGGGAAGGGCGGATTGTTGGTGAGGACGCCCACGGGATTGTCATAGACGTGAAGTCCGTCCGCGGTGGATTCCACAACGATGGAGCCGGTGGCATCGGCGATGATCCAGTGAAGCTGTCCCGGGGGGAGCTGCGGGCTGAAGGGAGTATCCGTCAGATTCATCCCGGAGAGCGCAGATTTCGCCTCCGGAAGAGAAGCGCAGTGTCCCAGAATCCACGGGATGAATTCGAACTGCGCGACGTTGACGGCGTCCTGCGAAGGCTTCGCGTAGACGGCGTTGCCGACGAAGTTGAGCCCCGCCATGCCAAGCCCCTTCTCATTGATGGCATCGTAATAAAGCGGATACCGGTCTGCCACATGTGCCATGCCGAGAATGGCGTAGTGGTTTTCCATGGGAGCAAGGTGCCGGAACGGGAGAACATAGTTCCTCGGCGTGATGACGAGCTCCTCACCGAAGGAAAAATCGAAATCCAGTGATCTGCCAAAATAAAAGTCTGTGGTCTGATAGGTTGCAGCAGTACACATAAAAACCTCCTTACAGGGTGATGCCTCAGAAGCTTATCCCTCGCTGAGGCAAACCGCTCACTTCTGCGCAGGCGTGGTCACCTTCCCTCTCCGGCATCAGCTGCCGAAGCAGTGCAGTTGCGGCCTGTTTCGCGGGAACTGCCGGAACGCCTGTCTGTTTAAGAACATCCTTATTATGGCAGGACGCGGAAGTTCCGGCAAGGAAAGAGAGGGACAAGAAATTTGTCCGGAATTTGCTCCCTGCGGTGTCTTGAAGAATGCGGCGGGGAATGCTATCGTAGTAACCAATAAGGTAAGAGTACAGAAGCAAGGGCAATGGCGCCCCGGTGAAGAAGAATCCCGGGGGACCATTGCCTTTTTGTATTTGTAAAAGATTCCGACAAACTGCAGCATCGGTGCTGACGCACCGGCTGCCACATTCGGCAAAAAAC
>DAIMKA010000174.1:0-4453 GCA_036721955.1 Lachnospiraceae bacterium
GGGAACGTCGATGAACTTCCGGTTCTCGCCTGCAGTCAGGATGACAACCTCCTCGGCATGAGAAAGCGGATGCTCCAGCGGCTGCTTCAAAAGCTCCATCAGAACCTTGCCCTGTTTCAGCTGCTGTGTGGTCGCCTCATCCAGATCCGAAGAGAACTGTGTGAAGACCTCCATCTCGCGGTACTGCGCGAGGTCGATACGAAGCGATCCTGCTGCCTTCTTCATCGCCTTCGTCTGTGCGGCGCCGCCGACACGGGAAACGGACAGTCCGACGTTGACGGCAGGACGCTGTCCTTCGAAGAACAGATCGCTCTCCAGGAAAATCTGACCGTCCGTGATGGAAATGACGTTGGTCGGAATGTAGGCCGAAACATCGCCGTCCTGTGTCTCAATGATGGGAAGTGCCGTGATGGAACCGCCTCCCAGCTCATCCGAGAGTCTTGCGCTTCTCTCCAGGAGTCTGGAATGAAGATAGAAGACATCGCCGGGATATGCCTCACGTCCCGGGCTTCTTCCCAGAAGAAGCGACAGGGCACGGTAGGCAACGGCGTGCTTGGACAGATCGTCGTAAACGATCAGGACGTCCTGTCCCTTGTGCATGAAGTACTCGGCAAGCGATGTTGCCGAATACGGCGCGATATACTGAAGCGGTGCCGGATCCGAAGCCGTGGAGCTGACCACGATGCTGTATTCCATGGCGCCGTGCTGCTGCAGGGTATTGACGAGACCCGCAATGGTGGATGCCTTCTGTCCGATCGCGACATAGATGCAGACGCAATTCTTGCCCTTCTGGTTCAGAATGGTGTCCACGGCGATGGACGTCTTGCCCGTCTGGCGGTCGCCGATGATCAGCTCACGCTGTCCGCGTCCGATGGGGAACATGGAATCGATGGCAAGAATTCCGGTCTGCAGAGGCTCCGACACGCTCTTTCTCTCGACGATGCCCGGTGCCGGCTCCTCAATCGGGCGGTACTCCTGTGCGTGGATTTCCTCGCCGCCGTCAATCGGCTCGCCCAGTGCATTGATGACTCTTCCGAGATACTCGTCACTGACCGGGATACCGGCCTGCTTGCCGGTTCCGACGACCTTGGTTCCCTCGCCGATGGAGCCCTCCTCATCAAACAGGATGGCGCCGATGCCGTCATCGGAGATGTTCTGTACCATTCCCTTGACGCCGTTGTCAAAAAGGATAATCTCGCCGTACATCGCATGACGGAGTCCGCGCACGGTGACAATCCCGTCTCCTACGGTCTCCACGAATCCGACTTCCTTCTTCTCCGCGGTAACCTTGAAGTCCTCGGCTGCGGTCCGCAGGATCGAGATGATCTTGTCCTGGCTGACCGACTCGCCCGCCTTTGCACGCGCGCTGTCAATCCGGCGTCCGATCTGATTCTCACGTCCCCGAAGACTCCAGTCGTATTCCTCGCTTCCGGCTTCCAGAATGAAGCCGCCCCAGATCTTCGGATCCTCCACGATGTCCAGTTCCACATCGTCTGTGCCGTACTCTCTTTTCAGGAAAGAAACGAATCCGTTCGTCTGTCTCTCATCCGGGCGCACGACACAGCGAAGAACTGCCTTGATTTTCTCTGCCTTCGCCGCCTCTTCGCCGTTTGTCTGCGGGCCGGGAGCAGAAGACAGGTTTTGTTCCTGATTCTGTGTGTTTTCGTTCATGGCTTACTGTCCGTCCTTTACCTGAGACAGGAAATCGTCGTAAAGCTTTTCGTTCTCTTCGGACGCCGCAACTCTTGCCGCAGCATCCTTTACCATTCCGGCGATTTCCTCCGTTGCCTGCTGCTTCACCATGTTGGCTGCCGCCTGAGCCTTCTTGCGGGCATCCTCCACGATCTGCGCGGACTTTGCGTTGGCATCCGCCACAATGCGGTCATATTCCGCATTGGCCTTTTCCCGTGAAGCCGCTTCCTTCACTGCCAGCTCTTCATCTGCCTTCCGGAGAATGGCATCGTTCTTCTCTTTCAGCTCGGCCGCCGCTTCCCGATCATGATCTGCCTCCGTATGAATCTTCTGCAGCTCCTTCGCGCGCTCGTCCATGATCTTATGGACTCTGCCGAACAGGAACTTGCGGAGCAGCACATACAGGATCAGCAAATTGATGATGGTATATATGATATTGCTGTCAATTCGTAACATAGTAGATTCCTTCGATTACTGTCTTTTACGCGTTCGCTCACTTCTTAATCCGAATTGCTCTGCCTTACAGCATAAATATGATTAAGATACCAAGAACGAATCCGTAAATAGCAGTTGCCTCTGCCAGTGCAGAACCCAGAAGAAGGTTTCTCATGATCTTGGAATCCGCCTCAGGCTGTCTTGCGATTGCGTCTACGGCATGTGCCGTTGCGATTCCGATACCGATACCTGCTCCGATGCACGCCAGTGCTGCAATACCTGCTCCAATTGCTGTCATTTTCTTATCCTCCTGTTTACATTTGTTTGCTTATTGCTCACATCCGTTTCCCGCCGGAGCGGACCGGATTGATTGTGACTTCAGTTCTCTGCGGCTGCCTTTGCCGCTCTGCGGTTCTTTTTCTCTTTTTTCTTCTTCGGCTCCGACGGCGCAAGGGGCTCTGCGGCCTCCGCGATGAACAGGGACGTCAGGAAAACAAAGACATATGCCTGAATGAATCCGTCGAAGATATCAAAGTACATGCTGAATACCAGGGGCAGTGCTACCGGCACGATCATCTCGATCAGCTCCATGATGACGAAGGAACCCAGCACGTTGCCGAACAGTCGCATGCACAGCGACAGCGGACGAATGAAAATTTCCAGAATATTGATCGGCGTGACAATGGCAATCGGCTGTGTGAAGCTCTTCAGCCATCCCTTGCCGCCCTTTCTCCGGATGCCGGCTGCCTCAATCAGAACGATGCTCATGAGCGCCAGCGCGATCGTGACATTCATGTCCTTGGTCGGCGGCTTCATGCCGAACAGACCCATAATATTGGCAAGACCGATGAACAGGAGAACGGTCGAAATATATTCACTGTACTCCTTCGCATCCGGTCCCAGCATATCCTGCGTGAATCCGTCCAGCCACTTCACTGCGGTCTCCGCAATGATCTGGCGCCTGCCCGGATTCCAGACCTTCATCCCGCTGGTCAGAAACAGGGCCAGCAGCACGAGGACCGCCATCACAACCCAGCTGATGACAACCGACTCTGCAATCTGGATGCCGCCGAAAATCGGAATGGTAAAAGCGGTATCCACATTGAGTCTTGCAACCAGCTCTGCAGCCATATCTTTCATTTGCTTGCAACACTCCTTTCCTCAAAAACTCTTTTTTATTTACGACAGGAAAATTTCATGCTTACTCATTATAAGAAGTCACAGAAATATGTAAAGAACATTGTTGACATATTGCTTATGTCTTTTTGACATATTAGAATAAATTGTGACTGCCGTGTATCCGCAGAGTCCCGGTGAAAACTGCCCGAAATGGTCAGGAAATTCAGCAAATTGCGGTTTTTCCGGCCTTCTTTTTCTCCTGCAGACCGGCAGACGAAAAGACCGGACGCACGAGGCTCCGGCCAAGACATGACTGAAAAAAGCTTGAAAATGGCTGATGAAAGGGCACTCCCATGAATGTAAATCTTGAGTATTACCGCATTTTCTACCACGTGGCAAAATACGAGAATTTCACCAAGGCGGCCCGGATCCTTGGCAGCAACCAGCCCAATGTGACCCGTGCCATGAACCGTCTGGAGGACGAAATCGGCTGCATCCTCTTCATCCGGACCAACCGCGGCATCCGGCTGACCCCGGAGGGCGAACACCTCTATGCCTACGTCAAGGGTGCCATCGCGCAGATTCAGCAGGCGGAGGATGAACTGACCGCCGTCAACGCGCTGACCTCCGGAAGTGTTTCCATCGGGGCCAGTGAGACCGCGCTGAACAGCTACCTGCTCGACGTTCTCAAAAGCTTCCATCTGGAATATCCGCGCATCCGGCTCCGCATTTCCAACAGCACCACACCGGCCGCCATCGCCTCCGTGAAGAACGGGGAGGTTGACTTTGCCGTAGTCACAACGCCTCTGGATGCGGATGCTCCATTAAAAACGGTTCCTCTTCTCTCCTTCCGGGAGGTGCTCGTCGGCGGTCACACCTTCACGTCCCTCGCCAGTCAGGTTCTTCCGCTCTCCGAGCTTGCACACTATTCCCTGATCGGCCTCGGACGCGATACCGTCACCTATGATTTCTATCAGGACTTCTTCTTCCGGTACGGACTGGAAATCGAACCCGACATTCAGGTTGCCACCACCGATCAGCTGATTGCACTGGTGCACAGCGAGCTCGGACTCGCGTTCATTCCGGAACCACTCGCCCGGGATGCGCTGGAACAGGGCAAAATTGTCCGGATTCCGATTCGTGAGGAGATTCCACCGCGGAGCGTCTGCCTCGTCTACGACCCGCAGCGCCCTGCCGGAACCGCTGC
>DAIMKA010000175.1:0-2436 GCA_036721955.1 Lachnospiraceae bacterium
GTGCCGCCGTGGCCAGCACAACGAAAATCAGCCGGACAACGCTGTTGCCGGTGTCTGTTCTCCGCTCCACTCTCATGTTGCTCAATTCGTCTTACTCCTTAACTGCAATGCTTTTCATCCGGAATGCCCTTCATCCTGGTTTCTTTGTTTCACCGTTTCCGGCAAAGCCACCCCAGGGCCCGTACACGAGGTGATATCTTTTTTGCCTTTTTCTATTGTACAATATGCGTTGGCAGCAGATATTATCTATGTTGGCATTCGATATTATTTTAACGCATTCGGATCGGCTTACGAAAGCCGCAACTTCAATAAATACGAGGATTTGTTATGGATTTGAATCATTCCCGCACAGCTCTTGTCACCGGCGCCTCCCGCGGAATCGGGAAGGCCATCGCCGCAGCTCTTGCCGGGGACGGCTGGAACCTCATCCTGACCTGCTCCCGGACGCTCCCGGAGCTTTCCGCCTTTGCTGCGTGCCTCGAAGAGCGACATCGCGTGCTCGTCCGGAGCGTTCTCTGCGACATGGGGGACTCCGCTTCGGTTTCACGTCTTTTTGCAGGGATTCCTTCGCTGGAGCTTCTGGTCAACAACGCCGGAATCGCGCACATCGGCCTTCTGCAGGACATGACGGATGAGGAGTGGAACCGCATCCTTGCGACCAACCTGTCTTCCGTTTTCTACACTTCGCGGGCGGCCATCCCGCTCTTTCTGAAGAATCGCTCCCGGGCGGAGGACTGCGCCCCCACTCTTCCCGGCTCCCGGGCAGCTCTCCAGAACACAGAGAAGGGGGCCTCAGCCTCCGGCGCAGCTCCCTCCTCCTCAGAAATGGAAGAAGATGGCATTCCGGCAAGGTCTTTCTGCCCGGGGCGCATTCTCAACATCTCCTCCGTCTGGGGAAATGTCGGAGCCTCCTGCGAGGCAGCCTACTCCGCCACCAAAGGGGGCGTCAATTCCCTCACCCGGGCCCTCGCCAAAGAGCTCGCGCCTTCCGGCATTCCCGTCAATGCCCTTGCCTGCGGGTGCGTCGACACGTCCATGAACGGACAGCTGAGTGCAGAAGAAAAGGCGGAGCTTTCCGAAGAAATCCCCGCCGGACGTTTCGCAGAGCCGGAGGAAATTGCCGCCGCAGCCCTGCAGCTGATCCATGCCCCCGCCTATCTCACCGGTCAGATCGTGACCATGGACGGCGGATGGATCTGAATATCATGGTAACGATTCCGTACCCCTGACCGGCAGCGCCCTGGATTTTCACGAAGAAGTCCGGCATGTATGGGATCGTTATGAAGAAATTTGCTGCAAGGAAGAGCTGCTCCTTCCTACTGCATCTCTTTCACCAGTTTGATCACGCGGCTGGTGCCGAGCCGGGAGGCGCCGAGCTCCAGGAACTTCTCCGCATCCTCCAGCGTGGAGATTCCGCCTGCTGCCTTCACTCTCACATGGGGGCCGACATGCTCCTTCATCAGCTTCACATCCTCGAAGGTTGCGCCCGCCGTGGAGAATCCCGTCGAGGTCTTGATGAAGTCCGCACCGCTTTCTGTCACCACTTCGCACATTCGGATCTTCTCTTCCCGCGTCAGAAGGCAGGTCTCAATGATGACCTTCAGGATGTGGTCTCCGACGGCTTCCTTGATCTGGCGGATCTCATCCTCCACCTTGTCATACCGGCCATCCTTGACCCAGCCGACATTGATGACCATATCCACCTCCGACACGCCGTTTGCAATGGCGTCCTTTGCCTCGAACACCTTGGAGGCCGTGGTGGAATAGCCGTTCGGGAAACCGATCACCACGCAGACCGGAATCCGTCCGTCCAGATATTCCACGGCCTGTTTTGCATAGGACGGCGGAATGCAGACGCTTGCTGTCCCGAACCGCACGGCATCGTCGCAGATTGCCTGAATCTGCTCCCATGTGGCATCCACCTTCAGCAGGGTATGATCGCAGCTTGCAATGATCTCTTGTAATTTCTGATTGTCCATCTTCGTATCTCCTTTCCAGGTTCCAATAACTGGTTCTGTTTTTAAATCAAAAAACCTTGTATTTTCAACATTTGCAGACATCTCGTTGAGAATACAAGGTTTCATAAAAGCTGCCGCCAGCGGGAATCGAACCCGCACTCTGTTGCCAGAACGGGATTTTAAGTCCCGCGCGTCTACCAGTTCCGCCATGGCGGCAAACCACCTATCTCATGATACGTGACTATGAATCGATTTTCAAGGATTTTTTCTCTGGCAGGAGCATGTCTTCATCAGGATTCTTTTAACGGTACAATTGCCAGTGTCTTCCCCAGAGGATGCAGCAATCGCATGACGGTATCAATGCTGGGACAGGACTTCCCGCTTTCAATCCGGGCGATTGCAGGTTGCCGGATGCCGGTCAGGCGTTCGAGGTCCCGCTGGGACAGGCCTTCCGACTGTCTTGCCTGAATGAGTTCTC
>DAIMKA010000175.1:2446-4449 GCA_036721955.1 Lachnospiraceae bacterium
GGCGGCAGAATAAAAACCTTGTATTTTAATGAGTGATGTGCTCATTGAAATACAAGGTTTTTCGTTTGATTTCTACCCCATCAGCATCTCTACGAGCTTCTGATAGATTTCGCTGCTTTTCTCTTTCCAGCCCGCCACGGCCTTCTTCGCCGCTTCCTCATCCGGAACCGACAGGTCCAGGGAGACAATCGGATGCCCGCTCTCCTTCACCACAAGATGTGTTGTGTAATCGCCGAAGGTCGAGCGGTAATATTCGCCGAGGATGGACTCCTCGTTCGTGATCTCCCTCCCCATGTCCTTCAGATAGGTGCGCACCTGCTGTTTGATGCCGTCCGGAAGCTGGTCCGCGAAAAAGCCGAGCGTCTCCTCCCCTTCCTCCGTAATCTGGAGAAAGGTCTTGCCGCCCATGCTGCGCTCTTCCACGAATCCGTTTTTCTCGATCTCCTCGTAAGTCTGCAGGAGCGTCTCGAAATTCGCGTATCCGTTCTCGATCAGAAAAGAGCTGGTGCGCGGCATGGTAAGCTCCCCACCCGCGCGGTCCAGCATATATAGGATGATTAACTTGTAAATCGCAACCGCTTCCATCAGAACAGCCTGTTCTCTTCTGTAATATTGTCCCGCACTGCTGCCGACACCACTTCCGCGACCTTCGGGTTGAAGGCTTCCGGCAGAATGAATTCTTCGTTCAGCTCCTCATCCGATACAATGCCGGCAAGCGCCTCTGCGGCGGCCAGCTTCATCTCCTCCGTGATCTGACGTGCCTTTCCTTCCAGAGCCCCCTTGAAAATTCCGGGGAAAACCAGAACATTGTTGACCTGATTCGGGAAATCACTGCGTCCCGTTCCCACGATGCGGGCACCGGCCTTCTTCGCAAGGTCCGGCATGATTTCGGGAACCGGATTGGCCATGGCAAAGAGGATCGCGTCCTGGTTCATCGAGCGGACCATCTCCTCCGTCACGCTGTTCGGAGCGCTGACACCGATGAAAATGTCTGCCCCCTTCAGCGCATCCGCAAGGCTTCCGTTCTGATTGTCCAGATTGGTGGTCTCCAGCATTTCCTTCTTGATCCAGTTCAGATTCTCCCGGTCTCTGCTGATGATACCCTTGGAATCACAGAGAACAAGATGCCGGAAGCCGTAGCGCAAAAGGAGCCTGCTGATCGCAATGCCCGCCGCTCCGGAACCGTTGACGACGATGCGGCAGTCCTCCTTTTTCTTCCCGGTGATCTTCAGGGAGTTGATGATGCCTGCCAGAACAATGATCGCCGTGCCGTGCTGATCGTCATGGAAAACCGGAATGTTCATGGTCTCCTTCAGGCGGCGCTCGATTTCAAAGCAGCGCGGTGCACTGATATCTTCCAGGTTGATGCCGCCGAAGGTCGGCTCCAGGCGCTGCACCGTCTCCACGATCTCATCCACGTCCTGCGTCTTTAAGCAGATCGGGAAAGCATTGACGCCGCCGAATTCCTTGAAGAGAACCGCTTTTCCCTCCATGACCGGCATCGCGGCCTCCGGTCCGATGTTGCCGAGGCCAAGAACCGCGGAACCGTCGCTGACAACCGCAATGGTGTTCTGCTTCAGCGTGTAGGTATAGGCAGCCTTCGGGTCCTCATGGATCACCTTGCAGGGCTCGGCAACTCCCGGCGTATAGGCAAGCGCCAGGTCCTCTCTCGTCCGGACTTTGCACTTCGCCTCCGTTGAAATCTTTCCCTTCCATTCCTCGTGAAGTTTTAATGCCTTCTCTGCGTTGGTTGCCATTCCGCTCCCCCTTTTCATTAAATTGCAGCTGCTGTTCCTATATTGCAGTTGCTGTTCCTGTCCTCTTTTGCCGCATTCCGGCCGAATGCACGGTGCCGCAAAGGATTCACCTGTTCTTCCTGATTCTCTCTGCTTCCTTCCCTGCAGGCTGTATCGCCTTTTCCCGAAGGGCTCACTGCTGTCCGCCGTCTCTCGGCAGTCCCGCTTCCTTCTCCGTATAGCGTGGATCCTTCGTCAGATGCGCCA
>DAIMKA010000176.1:0-4388 GCA_036721955.1 Lachnospiraceae bacterium
CTTTCTGAAGCTTTTCCAGCTTCGGAAGGTTGGTGCAGTTCTCCGGAAGGGCCATCTCTTCATCAATGGCCGTGTTGCGGTCCTCGAGGGCGGCAATTTCGGTCTCGCACTTCTTCAGATCGTTCTGCTGCTTGCGAAGCCTTGCCTGCTCCTCCTTCTGACGCTTGTAATCCACGCTGCCGCCCGAGCCTCCGGCCGCAGGGGTTCCCGTCCCGCCGGAGAGTGCCGCCGCGTTCCCGGAAGAGCCGCGTAAGGCTCCCGCCCCAGACGCATTCTCCGGCCCGCGCACTGCGCCGCCATCGCTGTCGGAAACTCTGGAGAGAGGAATCCCGGCTGCCTCAGCAATCCGCTTTCTCTCCTCTTCCTTCAGAGTGTTCTCCACCTGCGCGGACTTTTCCAGATAGTAATCATAATTGCCGATGTAGCAGTCCGGCGCCGGTTCATCGCTCCGGCTCCCCGGATAGTTCAGCATCATGCGGTCCGTCAGCGAGAGAATCCGGCTCGCCGTCCGGTTCATGAAATACCGGTCATGCGAGACGTAGAGAACCGTTCCCTCATAGCTGTTGAGCGCATTCTCCAGAACGTCCTTGGAAACCATGTCCAGATGATTCGTCGGCTCGTCGAGGATCAGGAAATTCGCCTCGGAGAGCATGAGCTTTGCCAGAGAGACACGCCCCTTTTCTCCGCCGGAGAGATCCGCGATTCTCTTGAACACATCCTCCCCGGTGAACAGGAAGGACGCCAGAAGATTCCGGATCTCCGTGTTGGTCATGTCCGGATGCGCCTCGGCGATTTCCTCGAACACGGTGTTCGCGTCATTCAGAACGTGGTGCTCCTGATCGTAGTAGCCGATGTGCACGTTGGTGCCGAAGCGGACCGTTCCGGAGTCCGCGGCAATCTGCCCGATGATGATCTTCAGAAGCGTGGACTTGCCGGTTCCGTTGCTGCCGATGATGGCGACATGCTCCCCGCGCAGGACATCGAAGGTGATGTCGTCAAAAAGACGGTTCCCGTCAAATGCCTTGGCAAGATGCCGCACCTGCATGACATCCCGTCCGGACCGGATGCAGGGCTTCAGTGTCAGCCGCATATCGTCGCGCAGCTCGACAGGCTTCTCCAGGACCTCTTTTTTCGCGAGCTGCTTCTCCCGGCTCTCCGCGCGCTTGATGGACTTCTCGCGGTTGAACTGTTTGAGCTTCGCGATGACCTCTTCCTGATGTTTGATTTCCGCCTGATTGTTCAGATACTGGTGCCACTGCTGGTCGCGGAGCTTCTTCTTCTCCTCGGCGTAGAAGGAATAATTGCCGTTAAAAACGGTGGCATGCGTGTTCTCGATCTCAATGATGTGATTCACGGTCTTGTCGAGAAAATACCGGTCGTGCGAGACGATCAGAACCGTTCCGCGGTAATTCGAAAGGTACGTCTCCAGCCAGCGGATCGCCGCAATATCCAGATGGTTCGTCGGCTCATCCAGAAGAATGATGTCCGGCTTCTCCAGAAGGAGCTTCGCCAGAGCGACGCGGGTTTTCTGACCGCCCGAAAGCGTGCGGACCTCATGGTCAAATTCCTCGTCGGAGAAACCGAGGCCCCGGAGAACGCCGGTGATCTCCCCCTTATAGGAGAAGCCGTTGCTGTTCTGGAACTTCGTCAGAAGATCGTTGTACTCGATGACCACCTGGTTCAGCTCCTCGCCGGTCAGCTGTTCCATCAGCTTCTCGTCGAGCTCAATCTTCTTCTCGAGCTCCACCATGTCCTTCTTCACGGTCAGCAGCTCCTCGTAGATCGTCCCGTCAAAGCCAAGGTCCTGGTTCTGCGCGAGGTACCCGATGGTCGTCTCCCTCGCAAAGGAAACGCTGCCCTCATCCGGCTTCATCTCGCCGATCATGATCTTGAGAAGCGTTGACTTCCCGGCGCCGTTGATGCCGACGATGGCGGCGCGGTCGCCTTTTTCCAGATGGAAGGTAATATCGGAAAGAACCGGAACCTCCAGAAACGATTTGCTGACATGCTGAACCGATAAAATCATAATAAAATCTGCCTTTTCCTCTGTCCCGCGGGCGTCTGCCCCGATGGGCAGGTATACGGAAGCTCCCCGCGGGTATTTGTCTTACTCCCTCCGCATCTTGTCCAGTGTATCACGGATCGCCAGAATAAAGGCCTCCGTATCAAGAGACTGTACGTTCGGAAGTGTCGTGATGGCCGCAAGGTCACCCGTCATCCGTCCGGACTCGATCGTCGAAAGCGTTGCCTTCTCCAGCTGGTCTGCGAACTTCACAAGCTCGCGCAGGCCGTCCAGTTCGCCCCGCTTTCTCAATGCACCCGTCCAGGCGAAGATCGTCGCCACCGAGTTCGTGGACTCCTTCTCGCCATTTAAATACTTATAATAATGCCGCTGCACCGTGCCGTGCGCCGCTTCATACTCATAGGCTCCCGTCGGGGAGACAAGCGTCGAGGTCATCATCGCAAGCGAACCGAAGGCCGTTGCCATCATGTCCGACATCACATCGCCGTCGTAGTTCTTCAGGGCCCAGACAAAGCCGCCCTCGGAGCGGATGACGCGTGCCACCGCATCATCAATCAGCGTGTAGAAATACTTGATGCCTGCCGCCTCGAATTTGCCCTTATAGGCGCGGTCGTACAGATCCTGGAAAATCTCCTTGAAGTTTCCGTCATAGGTCTTGGAAATCGTGTCCTTCGTGGAGAACCAGAGATCCATCTTCTTGTCATAGGCATAATTAAAGCAGGTTCGCGCAAAATTCTCAATGGACCGGTCCGTGTTATGGATTCCCTGAACAATGCCCGCCCCGTCAAACTCATGAATGAGCCTGCGGTGTTCAATGCCGGTATCCGCCTCCGTATAGACGAGCTCCGCCTTTCCGGGGCCGCCGATCTTCATCTCCGAATTCTTGTACACATCGCCGTACGCATGGCGGGCCAGCATGATCGGGGCCTTCCAGGTGCGCACATAGGGCTCGATTCCCTTCACCAGAATCGGTCCGCGGAACACCGTTCCGTCCAGCATGGAGCGGAGCGTTGCATTCGGGCTCTTGTAGAGCTTCTTCAGATGATACTCCTCCTGCCTTGCCCGGTTCGGGGTGATCGTCGCACATTTTACCGCAACGCCGTACTCCCTCGTTGCATTGGCCGCATCCTTTGTCACCTCATCG
This sequence comes from Lachnospiraceae bacterium, assembly GCA_036721955.1. Taxonomy (GTDB): domain Bacteria; phylum Bacillota; class Clostridia; order Lachnospirales; family Lachnospiraceae; genus CAG-791. Next base: position 3,168 of record DAIMKA010000176.1, read on the forward strand.
TCGGTCTCGTCGCGGTGCCGAAGGCCCAGGTCATAGTACTCGGTCTTCAGGTCCACATAGGGAAGGATCAGATCCTCCTTGATCATCTTCCAGATAATTCTCGTCATCTCATCGCCGTCCATCTCCACGATGGGCGTTGTCATCTGAATCTTAGCCATATTCCCGATCCTCTCTTCTTTTCTTTTTGCTGCCGGGTTTTCCCTTTTCCCGTAGCCTTTTTCTTACTACTGCGCTTTCTCTTGTCCCACAACCTTTTTTCTTACTGCTGCGCTTTTTCTTTTCCCGTATTCTTTTTCCTACTGCTGCGTTTTCTCTTGTCCCGCAGCCTTTTCCGGAGCATTGTCATTTTTATACAGATCAAACAGTCCGTTCTTCACCATATTGCTGTAGGCGTTGTTCATGTGTTCGGCGGCAAGCTTCTCCGCGAGGTCCGGGTTGTTTGCCTTGATGGCCTCCATGATGCCGTGGTGCTCCTTGTTGGACGCAATCGCACGCTCCGGCGTGGAGAGAGTCTTTCTCCGGATCCGCATGACGTACTGATGATAATCGACGAGCAGATGCTCCAGCATCTTGGAATCGCCGGATTCGTACAGGATCCGGTGGAACTGGTTGTCCAGCTCCGCCATCTGCTCCATGTTGCCCTTTTTCGCATGAAACTCGGCGAGATAGACATTCTCCTCCATCTCGTCCATCTGTTCCTTCGTGATATGTTCGCAGGCCCAGCGGGCGCACAGGCCCTCCAGCCGGGAGCGGATCATATAGATGTCATGGACATCCTTCGCCTGGATACCGGTGACAAAGGCTCCGCGGTTCGGAATGATCTGAACCAGGCCTTCCAGCTCCAGCTGACGGAGCGCCTCACGGACCGGCGTTCTCGAAACCCCCATCTCCTGTCCGATCGCGACTTCCTTCAGCTCCTCGTTTTCTTTATATTTGCCGTTCAGGATGTCGTCGCGGATCTTGTGAAACACTCTCCCGCGGAGCGAATACTGGTCGCTCACATCCCGTTTTACATCATATGTATTCATCTCTATCCCTCGATGTATTCATTTCTGTCCCTCGCCCGCTGAGGAAAAATCCGTGATACAGAGTGCCATTTGACGGCACTCTGAGCATGAGAAGACGTCATCCGGCATCTTCGAGTGCAGCGATTTGGCCGAATGCGGCAGCCGGCCTGCCGCATGTGTCTCCGGACATCTGTGCTTTCCATCGCAGTTTGCC
>DAIMKA010000177.1:0-4331 GCA_036721955.1 Lachnospiraceae bacterium
AAGGCGAATTCTCTCTGTATACAGAGTGCCGCTTGGCGGCACTCTAAGCAGGAGATGATGTCATCCGACATCTTCGAGTGCAGCGGTTTTGCCGAATGCGGCCTCCCGGAGAATCCCCGCAGCGCCCGTTCTCCGCATCGGAAACTGCCGTTCTGGCTTCTTCCGGTCCGTTTTGTTCCACATACGGACAGTAAACCGGAAATATCCTATTACTAAACTTTCAATCCACGGACGATTATACTATCACTAAACTTCCTGTCAATTGTCAGCGCGATTTTTTGCAAAAAAAAATGCAGGCTCTCACAGCCCGCATTTTCCTGCTCTCCTTACGAGCAGAAGCTATCTTTTTTCATCTTCTGTCCGAGGACGAACTCATGCCTTCCCCGGCGCAAGCTTTCCCGCCGCGATGCAGATCAGACTGGTAATGACCATGTCGGGAAGGGTGTTGCCGACAGGAAGGTCCACTCCCATGAGAAACCGGTAGAGAACAAATCCGATCACCCAGATCACCGCATTCCTCACGTTCAGACCCTCGCTTTCATGGTCCTGTTTCAGAATGAAGTAATCCGCAATCTGAATGGCGATCATGGGCGCGAAAACGGAGCCGATCAGATACAGGAAGTCTGTAATGTCATCCATATTGAAGAGAACCGCACCGATGGTGCCGATAACGGTAACCGCCATGGCGACCTGTCTGCCGTGTCCTTTCAGCTTTTGTGCAAGAGATTCCGCGGAAATTCCGGCGGACCAGGCATCCAGGAAGGTCGTCGTAACCGTCGAGAGAATCAGGATCAGGAGCGCCGCGATTCCAAGACCTGCCTTGACCATCAAGGCCGCAATGTCGGACTCTCCGGTGACAATCGCAGCACCCATGCCGATGATATACATCCACACGGAAATCAGGCCATAGACAACAACACTGACAAGCGTTGCCTGCCCGGGTTTGTCCGCCTCTCTGGTGTAATCGCTGATCAGCGGGAGCCAGGACAGCGGCATGGCTACCGCAAGCTCCACCGCCGCTCCGAACGACATGGCATCGCCCGCTGCGCCCTCCATCGGCACGCCTCCGCGGAAGATGATGAAACACAGCACAATGGTGAGGACGAAAAGTGCCGTCATCGAAATCTTGTTGACAATGCCGAGATTGGTAATCCCGATGGCGATCCACAGAAGGATCAGCGCACCGATGACAATCGCCCACACCCAGCTGCCGATGCCGAAGATCTCATTCGTTGCCTGTGCTCCGTCATAAATCATAATGGCAGTCCAGCCGACCAGCTGCAGAACATTCAGCAGGGCAAAGAAAACGCAGCCCTTTCTGCCGAAGCTCATCTTCGTCGTTTCCATGGAGCTTTTCCCGGTGCGTCCGCCGATCAGCCCCGCAAAATACATCATGGCGCATCCGATGAGATGCCCCAGGAGAATTGCCGCAAGGCCCTTTCCGAAGCCGAGCGGTGCAAAATAGGTTCCTGTCAGAATTTCGGCAATGGATACGCCGGCGCCGAACCAGACAAGTGCTGATTGAAATGATGTCATTTGGCCTCCTCCATAAATTTTCCCTCAAATGCAAATGCGTGGTTCATCGGCCCGCTTCCATGACCGAGATCCAGCATCGCCCCGAGTGCTCCGGAAATGTAATCCTTGGCCCGAAGGACAGAGGTATCCAGGTCAAATCCCTTGGCAAGATTTGCCGCAATGGCGCTGGACAAAGTGCATCCCGTTCCATGTGTGTTGGGATTGTCGATTCTCTTTCCCTCGAACCACCGGTAGCTTCCGTTCCGATAGAGAAGGTCGTTGGCATCATTGAGACTGTGACCGCCCTTGCACAGAACCGCGCAGTGATAGCTCCCGCTGATCTTTTCCGCAGCGGCGATCATGTCTTCGTTTCTGGTTACTTTCATTCCGGAGAGGACCTCGGTTTCCGGAATGTTGGGCGTCAGGATCGTTGCGATCGGCAGAAGCTCTGCTTTCAACGCCTCGACCGCATCTTCACTGATCAGCCTCGCCCCGCTCGTGGCCACCATCACAGGATCCACCACGATATAGTTCGGACGATAGAGCTTCAGCTTATCCGCGATGACATGAATCAGAGAGCTCTCCGATACCATGCCGATCTTGACCGCATCCGGGAAGATATCCGTGAATACTTCGTCCAGCTCCTCTGAGAGAAACTCCGGAGTCGCGTCCATAATTGCAGTAACGCCGGTTGTATTCTGCGCAGTCATGGCGGTGATGGCGCTCATGGCGAAAACGCCGTTTGCCATCATCGTCTTGATATCTGCCTGAATGCCGGCGCCTCCGCTGGAATCGCTTCCAGCGATTGTTAATGCTGTTCTCATGTTTTACCTCCTTATGAGAAACGTCCCGGCTGTCTTTTTTATATGGCAGTCCCGGCGGCTCCGGATTTCTCCCGGAACCGTCATCCGTGCCATAATGGCAGGCGGGCATTAATTTTATATCCCGGCAGAAGGTGGTGCCCCCGGTCTGCCGGTGCATGCACATATCCGGAAAATCCCTGCCCGCCCGCGTCCGATGCAGGCAGCCCGATCATTTCCGGTCATGTGTCGAAGCCTTATTCTGCCAGAAGATCACGCATATGCTGCAGCGCGTGGGTTTTGGCAAGGACCGCGATCAGGACGGCGGCAATGATGGTGCCTCCGACCGTGCTGACCAGGAAAGGAAGAACATAGGTAAAAATTGCCGCATCCTTTCCCATGAAGTTCACCGCGATGGGGTAAGCAAGGATTCCTCCGAGCACGCCCGTGCCGAGGACCTCGGCAAGATAAGTCGGCAGGTATCGCTTCGTTTTCGCAAATACGAGGCCGCAGCAGAGTGCTCCGACCATGCTGCCCGGAAACGCCAGAAGCGTCCCGGTTCCCATCATGTTGCGGATCAGGGAAGCGATAAAGGCGATTCCAACGCCCCACCAGGGCCCCAGAAGAACGGCCGCCAGTACATTGACCATGTGCTGGATGGGGAAGCATTTGCTCGCTCCGACCGGAATGTAGAAGCCGGACAGAATGATGATCAGGGCGATCAGCATGCCGGATGTTACCAGTTTCTTCAGTGTTTCATGCTTCATGATTCAAAATCCTCCATTTTCCTGACCGGTTTACGGAAATTCTGCGGCGCGGGGTCAGGTATCCGCGTCCGCATGACTGAAAAGCCGGTTGCTTTCCTCGAAAAGACGGCGGCAGGATGCTCCGATATTCCCGGAAGCAAAGATTCCGGAGATCACTGCCACGCCGGAAAGCCCGGACCCTTCAAGCAGGTGAATGTTGTCCTCTGTGATGCCGCCGATTGCGCACACCGGAATGTGTACCGAGGACGTAATCCGTTTATATTCGCTGCGGTCAATCGGCCTGGCGTCCTTCTTGGTCGCCGAGCCGAAGGCCGCTCCGCTGCCCAGATAATCCGCGCCGTCCTTTTCTGCCCGAACGGCTTCTTCCACGTTGTGCGCGGTGGCCCCGATGATTTTCGACGGGCCGAGAATTTCTCTCGCCTTCTGCACGGCCATGTCACTCTGTCCGACGTGTACGCCGTCAGCATCCGCCCGGGCGCAGACCTCCACATTGTCGTCAATCAAAAGCGGCACATGATACCGGTGGCAGAGATCCTTCAGGCAAAGAGCCTCCTGCAGCAGCTCCTCGGAATCCAGGTTCTTCTCCCGAAGCTGCACCAGCGTAACGCCTCCCTGCAGCGCCTCTTCCACAACCTCTTCCAGCGTTCTGCCGCCCAGCCATGTCCTGTCTGTCACGGCATACAGCCGCAGCAGTGATCTGTCTGTTTTCATTGATTCTTACCCTTTCCTGTCATTTCATTCGTCTGTGCTCCTGCCGCACATCCGGCTGAAAATTCATTGCGTTTTGATTCCATAAGGCATAGCTCCGGATCCACCGACTTATTTGCGGAAGCTTCCCGGCAACATCTCACACATCCGGCTGATCCGGTCGATCAGGTACGTCCGGAAGGTGGCTGTCCCGATGTGGCCGGATTCCGTCATCTCCTTCTCCGCATCCTCGGCAGCCTGTCCGTAGGCCGCAAGCGTCTCATGAACGATCCGGACCCGCCGGCCGGCATCCCCCGGATTCCCCGCAAGGCTGGCGGCGAGAAGCCCGGACAGCATGCAGCCGGCCCCCGTAATGCTCTTTAACAGCGGTGTCCCTGTGCGGCTGATCCGGATCTCTTCCCCGCTTACCGCGTAGTCCGTTTCTCCGGTCACTGCCAGTACGGTACCGAAGCGCCCTGCGAGCTCCTGCAATGCGGCCGGTTCCAACTCCACTCCCGCTGCCTCCACTCCCTGCGACGCAAAGGCCATGCCCTGCAGTGCG
>DAIMKA010000178.1:0-4318 GCA_036721955.1 Lachnospiraceae bacterium
CCTCCGCCCGAACCCGACAAGATCCGGAAAACCGGGATGTGCGCCGACCGCCACCCCGGTCGCCTTACATGCCGCTACGGTTTTCTCCATCACGACCGGATCCGATGCGTGAAATCCGCAGGCAACGTTTGCAGACGAAATGTGAGTCACAACCTCTGCATCCATACCGATTTTATAATTGCCGAAGCTCTCACCCATATCACAGTTCAGATCAATTTTCATGTTTTTTTCATCCATTCTCCCGGCATTTTTCTTCCCCGGGCCAGAATCAATACCGTCTCAGTATTTCAGATTCACATTCTTCACATCCGTCAGGAACATGTGCCCCGGGGCATGTGTGATGACATAATCCGGTTTCGACTGCATGATCACGTTCTGCGGTGTCACGCCGCACGGCCAGAAGACCGGAACCTCACCCTCCCGGATGGTCACCATATCCCCGTAATCCGGGTGTTCCAGATCACGGATGCCGATTACCGAAGGATCTCCGATGTGGATCGGTGCTCCGTGAACCTTCGGCATGGCTCCCGTGATGAGAACCGCCTTCGGTACCAGTGCATACGGAATCGGCCGCATGGACACCACCATATTTCCGTGGAAAATTCCGGCCGGCCGACAGGGAATGTTCGTGTTGTACATCGGAACATTCCGGCCCTCCTCGATCTGGCGGACCGGAACGTCCGCCGCCAGGAGGTCTCCCTCAAATGAGAAGCTGCATCCGATCAGAAAGCTCACGAGGTCCTCTCTCCAGTAGGGAGAAGCGTCCTCCACCTCTTTGACCAGAACGCCTTTTTCATAGATCCGGTAGCGTGGGATATCTCTTGCGATGTCTGCGTCCTCTGCAATTTCATGAAGCTCTCTGCTGCCGGTATCGCTGACCTCCAGCAGCGGGCAGGCCCGCGGGTTTCTCTGGGCGAACAGAAGAAAATCGTAGGCAATGTCTCTCGGCAGTGCAACGAGGTTGGCCTGTGCATAGCCCTGACACATTCCGGACGTCTGACCGGTAATCTCACCTGCACGGATTTTCTTTCTCACTTCACTCGGAAGCATATTGGTATAGTCCATATCTCTTCTCTCTGCTCCTAATATATGTTTTGTGATGGTACAGCCCACCTGACAGTTACCATAATAACCCTTCGTTTCTCTATGACGAAAGAAAGATCCCGTCGGCACCAGCCGGCGGAATCTCTTCTTTCCCGGAAAAAGACTTAGTTCGTTGCCTCAATGAACTCTTCGTACAGATGGCTGCGGAGGTCCTCCAGCATTTCCGGAGCCTTGCCGCCGACGGGCTGTCCGTCCAACGTATTGCAGTGCAGGCAGAGCTTGCTGGAGCTGGTGACCAGAATCTCATCGGCTCCGCGAAGCGTATCCAGATCATACGGCGTCTCACTGACTGCATAGCCGAGCTTCTTGCACATACGGATCAGATGCGCACGTGCGATGCCGGGCAGAATCAGTTCATCGGTCGGTGCCGTAAAGAGCTTGCCGTCCTTGATGATATGAACGTTGCTGTGTGCGCACTCCGTCACGCGGTTCTGCATGTTCTTGCGGTACAGAATGGTTTCCACGCATCCTGCCTCCTTCGCATGCTCCGCCGCAACGCAGGAAGGAATCAGGTTCAGGGTCTTGATGTTGCAGTGATAGAAGCGGGTATCCGGCTCCGTGATGCAGCTGATCGGAGTCTTCCCGTCTCCGATTTCCGCCGGAGTGAGCATCACCCAGAGATTGGCAGGTCCCTCCGGATAGACGTGATTGCGCAGTCCGCTTCCTCTCGTCACCTGATAATAAACGAACAGATTTCCGGTATCCATCTTCTTCACCAGGTCATTCAGAAGGTCCTTCAGCTCCTGCTTGCTGACCGGGATCTTGATGTCCAGAAGAGCTGCACTGTTGAAGAAGCGGTCCACATGCTCATCCATTGCGAAAATGTGATAATTGCGGCACGGGCCGGCATCATACACGCCATCACCGAACCAGTGCACGCGGTCCATCATCGGGATCGACATATTCTCAATTTCATCATACTTGCCGTTGTAATATCCAAGTGTCTTCATCTTCCGCTCTCCTTTCGCAGTCCCTGCGATATGGCATGTGTGACGTTCTGTCTGTGTTTGCGGGCCGTCACCCCGCTGATACGAAAAAGCGCCGGACAGAATCCATTCCATCCGGCGTCTTTGCCTTGCTTCAAAGCTATCCTCATTATAGTTCCGGAATACCGCTTGTCAATAAACTTCCCGAGATTTTGTCTGACCTGTGTCCGATGCGGCCGGCATGGCCGGATTCCGGATGAAAATACGACTTTGTTTCCTCACATAAATCGCGCAGCTCTGGTTCCTCTACGTTTTCCGGTCCTTATTTCAGGTCTCCATGGCGGTAATAGTAATTGTATTTCTGAAAATGGTGCCTTCGGGATGAAACTTCCTCCCCGGCACCTTGACGGACTGCCAGTGCCAGTGGCTTCGTCCGATTTCTCTCCTGCGGGTGAAGATACAGCTCCTGTGCTTCTTCTACAGAGACTCGTTCAAACTGCACCTCATCGCCCGGCCGCAGCTGGGCAAGCTTGGGAAGATCAAACGTACATACCGTTCCAATCTTCGCATAACCGCCTGTCGTCTGATGATCCGCCATCATGACAATCGGCATGCCGCTCCTGGTAATCTGGATCGAACCGAATGCAATACCGTCGGAAACAATATCCATTCCGTGCAGGCTCTCGACCGGCGCTCCTTCCAGCCGCATTCCCATGCGGTCGCTCTCCGCAGACACGTGATACGTCTCCCGGAAAAATTTCTCTCTGGCTTCCTCAGAAAACCAGTCCGCCTGCGGACCTTCCACAACGCGCACACAGGCAGAGTGACCATATTTCTCCGGACGTACCGGAAAAACCTTCTCCTTCTTTTCCTGATCCTCTGTGCTCTCCCGGTCACTGCCTGTCTCCAGCACATCGCCCGTCTGAAGAGCCCTGCCCTCCAGGCCTCCCAGATGGCATTTTACATCTGTGGAACGGCTTCCCATGACCTTCGGAACCGCAATTCCTCCGGAAACGGCAAGGTATGCGCGGCACCCGCTTACTGCCATTCCCATAGACAGTCTCTGTCCGCTGTGAACCCGGACCGCCGCACATCGCTCCACCGGGATTCCGTCCAGCTGTGCCTGCATATCGGCTCCGGTCAGCGCGATCACACCGTCCCTATCAAAAACGGCCGTGATTCCCATCAGCGTCATTTCCAGCTCCGCGGCATTCTCTTTATTTCCTACAAGGCAGTTGGCCGCGTGGAAGCTGTCCTGATCCATTGCTCCGCCGGTCCGCACGCCGTATTCCATGTATCCGTAACGGCCTTCATCCTGAACGGTTGTCAGGACTCCGGGAATTTCAATTGTGATTTTCATGATCTTAAGCCCTCCCCTGCTGGATCCCTGCTCCATCCGCTGCTCACAAATGCCTTCAGGATTCCGCGATTTCAGCGCGATAGGTCCCGGCCGCAATGTCTGCCGCAATCTTCTCGTATTCGCTCTCCGAAACCGGCACGAAGCGGATGTACTCTCCCGCGCTGCACAGAATCGGCTTCTTCGCAGCCGGATCATAGAAGCGGACCGGCGTAGAGCCGATCAGACGCCAGCCTCCGGGAGATGCAATGGGATACACACCGGTCTGTTTTCCGCCGATTCCGACACTCCCTGCCGGAATTGCCACCCGCGGAACATCCAGCCTTGACGCGGCAATCCGCTCATCCATGCCGCCCAGATAAACAAATCCCGGCAGAAATCCCAGCATATAAATCTTATAATCCGTCCCGGAATGTATTGCAATGATCTCCTGTTCAGAGAGGCCGGTCAGCGTTTCCATCCCTTTCAGATCTTCTCCGTACCTTCCTCCGTAGCAGCAGGGAATGAGACGAATGGTCTTCCGGCGTGAATGTGTCTCCTGGGAGCCTCCCAGTTCCTGCGCTTTCCCGATTTTCTCCGAGAGCTGTGCATAAGAAAGTTCTGCCGGATTGTATCGCACCAGAAGAGCCCGATAAGACGGAAGCATTTCCAAAATTCCCGGGATCTTCTCTTCCTGCAGCACATGCTCCAGCTGCATTACCTTTTCATTGATCTCTTCGGAAATTACATTTCCGAAATCAACCGACAAAGCCATGTCACCAACCGGATAAATTTTCATGTTTATACCTCACTGAGGCAAAATCCGCAAATGCGGTTTTGCCGAATGTGGCAGCCGGTGCGTCAGCACCGATGCTACCGTTTGGAAGTGACCTATCGATGTCACTTTCAAACTTATAACCCAATCTTTCTGCGAAAGATTACCGATGGGGTT
>DAIMKA010000179.1:0-3882 GCA_036721955.1 Lachnospiraceae bacterium
GCATCCTGAACCTTTCCGAATTTTCTTTCTGAAACTTCTGCAAATCAATGTGTATGGTTTCCTTGCATAAGTCTCATTGGATGTGAATTCAGATCAGAATACAGACAGGACCGCACGCCGTGCGGCATTCACAGATTGGATGAAATATGCAATTACTGTTGATAATACGGAATCCGGTTCCGCTTGTCTATAGTAAAAAGTCAAATCGTCCTGTCTGACAGGTGGCAAAAGGGCCCCGGATTTCTCCGAAGCCCCTGTATTCCCTCCTCACTGCATGAATATCCATATTCTTTATTCATCCACGGACTGTCTTTATTTACGTTCAGAACGTTACCACATGGGGTTCTTTCGTAAAGCTGCAGAATTGCGCCGAAGCGTTTTTCAGGTAGAAGACCGCGGTGTTTCCATCTCCGGCTGCATACATCTTCTTAAGGGAAGGAAATGCATCCAGCATTGCCTGCTGGGCATCAACACTGTCATCATACACGGCCTCTGCCTTCAGACGGATCCATTCGCCTTTTGCCATTCCGGAAATCTCGATTCGCGGATTCGCCATCAGCTGCTTCGCAACTTCTTTTTTCAGGCCCGTCTGGAAATACAGTTTCCCGTTATAGATCAGTTCTGTCGCAAACGGCCGCACATGCGGCTGGCCATTTTCTTCTGTAGCAAGGTACCAGGTACCTGCCTCCTGCAAAAACTTCAGTACTTCCTCCATACCACTCATCCTGTTCCTCCTTACTGCCCATTCGCTATCCCGAATGAGCTCCTGACTTTTGCTCCCGGGCTTTCAAAGCCTGTTGTTTTCCTCCATATGGTCTGCCCGGCCTTCCGCCGATATCTTAACCCTGTAGATCACGCATTTTTATCTTATACCTCGCAGCATTGGTGCGTCAGCACCGATGCTGCAGTTTGAGCGTGACATATCGATGCCGCTTTCAAACTTTCATGATCGAGCGTTGCCGAAACGGCTGACCGCCGGTACATGCCTTTTACAGGATCTCCGCACCCTCCGGGATCTGGAATTCGTGCTCCTTGACCTGGAAACGCTCCGAGTGTATGCGGTCCTCTTCCATGAAATCCGATACATAATTGAGGAATTCCTGTACCAGCGGGCTCAGCCGCTGCTCCTTCGGCCAGACCAGAACATATTCCACGTACTTCGCGGGCTCCGTGATCACCTTGGATACCACATGCACATTCGGCGTGTAGGTGGTCTGCGGGAAAATACTGATTCCCACGTTCTGCTCGGTCAGCGCCACTGCATCAATGTAGTTCGACATCTCGCAGATGATGTCCGGCTCCCTGCCGATCCCCTCGAACCACTTCATAATCGCCTCAATGCGCGAGCTCCTGCGCGGGACGATCAGCGGATAATCCGCGAGCTGTTCCAGTGTGACGCAGTTTCCCTCCTGCGCCGCCAGCGGGTGATCCTTCGGAATGATGGCGATCCACGGCTCCTTGCCGATCACAATGCTCCCCAAGTGCTCATTGTCAAACGGATAGGCAATGACCGCCAGATCCGACAATCCTCTTGCCAGGTGCTCCAGAACGTCGTCCGAGCTTCCGTTCCACATCTGGTACTTCACCATCGGGTACTCTTCCCGAAATCCCGCAATGAACCGCGCGGCGATGTAGGGGGCCCGGCCTTCCACCATGCCGAGCGAAATCGTTCCGGACAGGCCGTTTTCCATATGGGCCAGGTCCGCTCTCGTCTTATCTGCGAGAGAGAGCATCTGGTTCGTCCGGTGCAGAAGGAGACTCCCCGCTTCCGTCAGCTGCAGATGGCGTTTTCCGCGGATGAACAGCTGCACGCCGAGGTCATCCTCCAGCGATTTGATCTGATTGGACAGCGGCGGCTGGCTCATGTTCAGCTTCTCAGCCGCCCGTGTGAAATTCAGCTCCTGCGCCACCACGGTAAAATATTTCAGTGAGCGAAAATCCATGTCTGTTCCCTCCCGCGGAGTTCTTCCTTCTCTCCGTGCATCTGCCAAAAGCCTGCAGTACCAGGCAAATTATTTTGTCCGTTCAATGTCTCTCTGCACATCGGGCATAAACTGACGGCACCATGTGCCACAGCTGCCTGGCCAGCATCCCGATGCTCCTCCGTCAGAAGCCACGACACGGTGTTGAATTCCCAGGGCTCCTATCGGATCGCCTGCAGAATGCACTGGGCAATGTACCTCATTCCCGCATTGTTCGGGTGCTGCGCCACGGCATCCTTGCTGCAGGTATGCCCGACGCCGTTGGCATCGTAAGCCAGTTCATTGCCGAAGACATACGGCGAGCCGGATGCCGTCACATACGGATCCACGGAAATCGCGGACAGGTCCGCATAGGCGAGGCCATACGCCGCCGCACACTGCTTCTTCACCGTCTCTTCCACGGCATTGTTCCAGAAATTTCCCACCAGAACGATCTGTGCATTCGGGGCCTTGGCACGGATATATTGTATCAGAGCGGGGAAATCCGCCGCAAATCCGTTTGCATCCGGAATCGCGTTCTCGCCGAGCTGGATCGTGATCAGCTCCAGCTCCGGTGACAGATACGGATCCAGAAGATACAGAACCTCTGCTCTTTTACCGAAATTGATTTCCCAGATAGCATAATTGAACGCGGCGCTGTTATAGGCTTCTCCCTTTGCCGCACAGGACGCTGCCAGCGCAGAAGACACCTGATGATAATAATCGTTCTGCTGGGCGGTCGCTCCCATCCCCATCGCGTCCGGCCAGTAGCTCTGTCTCGGGTGCATGGTGATGCTGTTGCCGATCGCAAGATAGTCATATCCGCTTCCGGGCTTCCAATAGCCGCTTGTGATCACCAGAATCAAATACTGATGATCCGATGCGGTCAGAACCGGCACCGTCATGGATACTGCGTCCGCACCCACCGCAGTCGGGACCTTATAATAGACCCCGCAGCCGGTGTCATAAAAGGCCTGAAGGCTCTCACCGGTGCGAAGAGTTCTCCCTGCCATCGCGTTTTTCAGGGTCATCTGAACCAGTGCCGTCTGCGTCCCGTCTGCCTTCACTCCGGCAGGGAGCCGGAAGGTCACACTCCAGATGCTCGCTCTTTCCTGCCCGCCCGCCATGCTCATGTAGCGGATGCCTCCATCGCTCTCCCGGGCCCCCGCATAGTTGATGATCTTCGCGCGGTCATTGTTCAGTACGTCAAAAAGCCCCGTCTGCACGACATCCGCCGCATCATCGGCAAGGAGCTTCACCCCAGCGGAAATCGTCTCCGCCGCGGCGGGTTCCTGCGCTGTACTCTTTGTATTTTGGGAGAAGGTTCTCTTTGTTTTTCCGGTCTTCGCTGTCTTTGAGGACTTTGCTCCCCGTGTCCTCTTCGATGTCTGCACCGTGGTTTCCGTTTTCACGGTTTTCTTTTTCTGTGCTGCATCCGCGCTCATGCCGGGCACGATGCCAAAGGCCAGAACCGCGGCAAGACACAGTGCCGCAAGGCTGCCCATTCGTTTTGCTCTTCTGATCATGAAAAAATATCTCCGGACCGCCCCTGCTCATGGGGGCAATTCTTAAACAAAAGAAAGCTGTTCAGCCAGACGCGGATTGATCTGCAGGCAGGCGATTGGCGCCGAAAATCGTCCGATGCTGAGCAGTTACAAAAAAGGGGTATGCACTTTTCCAAGTCTGATGTATAATAACCATGTTCGCACGATTTCCGGCAGGTGCGTACAGATGGGATGGTAGCTCAGCCGGGAGAGCGTCCGCCTCACACGCGGGAGGTCACGGGTTCGAGCCCCGTCCACCCCATTTCCTAGGAAGCCTTACAAATCTTGTAAAATAAAGGTTTGTGAGGCTTTTCTTTTTTCATGCCCTTAATATCTCTTTCTCATCGTAAGAACATTCTGTCCATCCGCATATTCGT
>DAIMKA010000179.1:3892-4265 GCA_036721955.1 Lachnospiraceae bacterium
CCCATTTCCTAGGAAGCCCTACAGGCCTTGATTTTACAAGGTTTGCGGGGCTTTTCTTTTTGTTTCTTCCATCATGCGATGTGGTCTATCGTGGTCTACGCCATTCACCATATACCGCAACCGTCGCTTTACGCTGTACATCTTCGTCCTGAGCCGCCCTGATATAGTCCGCCGCGTCCGAACCGCCAGCCAGGCGCATGCCTTTAATATCTCTTTCTCATCGTGAGAACATTCTGTCCATCCGCATATTCGTAGGACACTTCATCCATATTCTTCCGGACAAGGAAAATACCAAGTCCGCCGATCTCACGGTCCCCCGAGGAGAGCGACAGATCCGGTGCTTTTTCCTCCAGCGGATTGAAGGGAACACCCC
>DAIMKA010000180.1:0-4244 GCA_036721955.1 Lachnospiraceae bacterium
CACTCTGTACACAGAGAATTCGCCTTCGCGAAATTCTCTCTGGTATTGCGGTTTTGTCTCAGTGAGGTATAAAAATGCAGAATCTTACTTTATATGAAGGAAGACCTGAGAATACGGAGGGACGTGAGGCGAAGGAAATCCGGGTTTATGATTTCCTGGATTCCCTTGGAATCCGCTATCAGCGAACGGATCACGGCCATGCGGATACCATGGAGGCCTGCCATGATATTGACGCGGTTCTGGACTGCCTGGTGTGCAAGAATCTGTTCCTGTGCAACCGGCAGCAGACGAAATTTTATCTTCTGATGATGCCGGGGGACAAGGTGTTCAAGACGAAGGAGCTGTCCGCACAGATCGGTTCGGCACGGCTTTCCTTCGGCTCGCCGGAGAAGATGCTGGAGTATCTGGACATCTGCCCGGGGTCCGTCAGTGTGATGGGCCTGATGAACGACCATGACAATCGGGTACAGCTTCTGATGGATGAGGATGTGCTGAAGGGCGAGTATCTGGGATGCCATCCGTGTGTCAACACGTCAAGCCTGAAAATGAAGGTGAAGGACGTCATGGAAAAATTCCTTCCGGCAGTTCACCATGAGCCGATTCTGGTGAAGCTGGTGGGAGAGGAACAGCCGGGGACCGCGCAGTAAAACTGCGTCCCCGGGAGAGAGTTGGAACGGGAAAGTATGAGGAACGGAAGATGAGCAGCATCCGTGAAGAAGCGCGCAGAATGAAGCTGGCGGCACCGCATCTTGCGGCAGCACCTGTGGAACAGAGAAATGCCGCGCTGGAGAACATCGCAAACGAACTGGAAAAACATCAGGTGGAAATTTTTCAGGCGAATGCGCTGGATCTGCAGGAAGCGATGGAAGAAGGTGTCGCGCCGGCGATCCAGAAGAGACTGAAATACGATGCCGTGAAGATGCGGGACAGTATTGCCGGCCTTCGTGCGCTGGAGAAGCTGGAGGATCCTGTCGGGAAAACGCTTCTGGAGCGGGAACTGGATGAAGGCCTGGTGCTCCGGCGGGTCACGGTTCCGATCGGTGTGATCGGCGTGATTTTTGAGGCGAGACCGGATGCGATGGTGCAGGTCGCTTCTTTGTGCATCAAGAGCGGAAACTGTGCGATTTTGAAGGGAGGAAGGGAGACGGCAGGAACCAACCGCGCCCTGTTTGAAATCATCCGGAAGGCGGTGCAGGAGGCGGGACTTCCGGAGCATTGCCTCTTTCAGGCGGAGCAGCACAGCGAAATTGATGAGCTCCTTGCCTGTGATCAGGAGGTGGACCTTCTGATTCCGAGGGGTTCCAACCGCTTTGTCCGGTATATCATGGAGCATACGAAAATTCCTGTCATGGGGCATTCGAGCGGAATCTGTCACATCTACGCGGATGAAAAGGCGGATCCGGAGAAGGCTATCCCGGTCATCGTGGATGCGAAAACACAGTATCCGGCGGCCTGCAATGCCGTGGAAACGCTTCTGGTGAACCGGAAAATTGCAGAAGACTTTCTTCCGAAGGCAGCTGCCGCTCTTACAAAGGCCGGTGTCCGGCTCCGCGGAACGAAGGAAGCCGCAGATCTTCTGGAGAAGGCGGCCGATGCGGCCTCTTTGGAGAAAGCGGCGGATCCGCAGGGAAACGCCGCCGGGAACAGAACGGCGGAGGAAATGACGAGAGCTCCCCGGATTGCCCCGGAGGACATTATGAAAGAGGAAGATTTCGCGACGGAATACAATGATCTTGTGATTTCCATCCGGCTGGTGGAGGATGTGCGGGAGGCTGCCGAGCACATCAATTCGTTTGGCTCCCACCATACAGACTGTATTCTTACGGAGGACGATGCGGCGGCGGAGTATTTCATGCAGATGGTGGACAGCGCCGGCGTGTACCGGAACTGCTCGACGCGGTTTGCGGACGGCTACCGCTACGGGTTCGGCGCGGAGGTCGGCATCAGCACCGGGAAGCTTCACGCAAGAGGTCCGGTCGGTCTGGACGGGCTTGTCACATACAAATACCGCCTTGTCGGCGGCGGCCAGATTGTGGCAGACTATGCATCAGGAAAAAAGCAGTTCCACCACAGGGATTTGTAAACAGCTGCGGTAAATTGCCGGGTTGCAACCTGTGCTGCAGCAGGAATTTCTGACAGGAAATTCCGGAAATGCAGGAGGCAGGTACGTTTTTTTAAGGAGGATTCAGAAATGGCAAAGACCTACACAGTAACCATTACCATGGAAAACGGCGGTGTCATGAAGGGAGAGCTTTACCCGGAAATCGCCCCGATCACGGTGGAGAATTTCAAAAAGCTCTGCGATGAGAAGTTCTACGACGGACTGACCTTTCACCGCATCATCAAGGGCTTCATGATTCAGGGAGGCGACCCGGACGGCAACGGAACCGGCGGCCCCGGATACAGCATCAAGGGCGAATTTGCGGCAAACGGAGTTCCGAATGATCTGAAGCACACGAGAGGCGTTCTGTCCATGGCGCGTGCGATGGACCCGAACTCCGCAGGATCTCAGTTCTTCATCATGCATCAGGATGCCCCGCATCTGGACGGACAGTACGCAGCCTTCGGAAAGATCACGGAAGGACTGGACGTTCTGGATGAAATCGCGGATGTGAAGACCAACTGGAGTGACGCTCCGTGGGAGCCGCAGGTCATCCGCACGATTGAAGTGACGGAAGACTGAGATGTTTGAGAAATCGGACCTTTAAATAGAAAGAATGTTATGTCTGCAACCGGCCCTGTGACAGGGAAACGCAGATAAAAACTTAGAGATTCCCCCTGCTGCAGAGAAGTCTGCGGCGGGGGGAATTTTTGCGTGCGCCGGGCGGCGCACGTTTTCAGCCGGTGCGAGTCGGGAATCCGCCTGGCAGAGGGAAGGATCCCGTATGGCCGCGGCGTGCAAAAGCGGCTTCCCAATCGTGCAGTCCCTTGGGGAAAAGACCGGCGATGGGGAAATCATGGTGCGGCATGCAGGGAGCGGTAATCCAGGAAAGCCCGGATCAGCTCACGCTTTTTCCGGCGGCTGATGGGGAAAACACTCCCGTCGGAGAGAAGAAATCCATCGCTGCGGACCTCACGGATGTGGCTCATATTCAGGAGAACGCCGCGGCTGCAGGCAAGAAAGCGGCCGGGAGGGACAAGGTCTGCGGCATCCAGGAAACGAAGACGCGCACGCAGCACAGAGCCGGTACAGGTAAAGAGGACGTAGTGACGGTCGGAGGTGATGCAGATGAGATCCTTCAGAGGAATCCGGACGGGCGGGGAGCAGAGGGAAAATGCGGAGGAAAGAGCCGCGGCTGCAGGAGCTGCCCGGGCAGCCGGGACAGGAAGAACGATGTCCTCTTCCGTGTCATCACGCAGCTCGAACAGAACCTCGCCCTCCAGTTTCCCGGCGAGCTGCAGGATGGCATCCGCGAGAAGACGGATGCCGCCGGGAGACAGATCGGAAATCTGAATTCGGATTTTCTGCATAAAAGATCCTTTCGTGCCGAAAAAATGCCGTTCGTGCCGAACCCCTTTTCTTCCTATTCGGAATCCTTATAATCGGAAATGCACACGGGAATTTCCCTTCCGGAGATTCCGCCGGACGTTCTGTCCGGATACCGGTCGGATCGTGTGCAGGCAGATCTGAAGCCGGCTGCTGCCGGACATGTCTCAAATCATTTCACAGGAGTACCAGTCATGAAGAAAAGCAGAATAGCCCAGCGAATTTTCAGAAGAAGCACGCCTGTGCGTGCGGGAACCGTCAGGTGGATTGCATGGCTTGCAGCCCTTGGATTGTCAGTAGGAAATCCTGCCCTTCCCGTGAAGGCGGAAGAGCGCACGGAAGAACTCCGCGGATATGCGGCCGGAGAGACAGCTGTCTCCGGAACCGATGCAGACAGTATATCACAGATGGCGGAGAATGGAGGCGTACATGTCTGCAAAACTCTGCGGAATAACGGGGACGGGACCTATCAGATTGAGCTTGAGTCCTGGGTGAGCGGCAGAACCGGAACGGAACCTGTTCCGACGGATGTTGTTCTGGTGATGGATACGTCGGGAAGCATGCGCCTCCCATGCCCGGGAGCATCGGACCGGCTGGAGGCCCTGAAAGCGGCCGCCTGTACGTTTGTGGACGCGGTAACGGAGCAGAATGAGAAAGCGGCGGAGGGGAGAAAGAGCCGGGTGGCACTGATTCAGTACAGCTCTGCCGACAACACCGGGATCCGGATGCATCTGACGCGGGCGGACGAGAAAGGTGC
>DAIMKA010000181.1:0-4236 GCA_036721955.1 Lachnospiraceae bacterium
CGTGAGAGATCCTCCTGCATCCCGATGACATCCACATCAATATTGGCATCGAACAGGGGACGATAATACTGCAGCACCTCTTCCGGATACTCGATATCCAGAGATAGACCGGAGGAGCCTTCGATGGCCCAGCGATTGTTCCAGTCATACAGGATTGCCGTTTTCGGCTTCGCCATGCTGCCAAGAGTCGCATTTCCAATTTTCTTCAGCTCCGCGCCGAGCTGCGCGCACTCACGGAATACGCGGTTCTCGTCATTGCCGACATGCTGAATAATCGCTCCATGGAACTTCTCGCAGGAAGCCATGCTCTGCCGCATCTGGAAGAACATCACCGTATCGGCACCGTGTGCCACCGCCTGATAACTGATAAGGCGCATCTCTCCGGGCCGTTTCAGCGTCGCGCTCGGCAGCCAGTTGGATACACTCGGCGTCTGCTCCATCAGGCAGAACGGAAGATCCCGCTTCACGCCGCGCATCAGATCGTGCTTAAACGCAATGTCTGCGGGCCCTTCCGTCGCTTCCGGATAGTTGTCCCAGGAAACGAAGTCCATGTATTTGCCCCATTCCTGATAATCCAGTCCCGGATACAGGCCCATGAGATTCGTCGTGATCTGTGCGTCGGGAATCCACTGTTTAATCGCGTCGTACTCCGCCCGGAAGTTTTCCAGCATGCTGTCAGACATGAAACGCTTGTAGTCCAGCGTGATGCCCGGGAACATGCTCCTTCTTTCCTCGAAATGCTCGCTCAGAAGGTTCGGGGCCACAATCTCTTCCCATTCATAGAAGGTATGTCCCCAAAAATGCGTATTCCACGCCTGGTTCACTGCCTCCAGAGAGCCGTATTTTTTCCGAAGCCACACACGGAACGCATTCTCGCAGTTTTCACAGTAGCAGGCTCCGCCGTACTCATTGCTGACATGCCAGGCTACGATATTCTTCTGATCCTTATAGTGCTCCGCAAGACGCGAGGCCAGCTCTGCTGAAAAATGCCGGAACGCATAGCTGTTCGGGCAGGAATTGTGCCGCCCGCCGAATTTTCTCTTCATGCCATTGAATTCCGTGCGCAGGATTTCCGGATAGCGCTTTGCCATCCATGCGGGATGCGCACCGGTCGAGGTCGCCATGCAGATGCTCATTCCGTTATCTGTGACGCGCTTCACGGTTTCATCCAGCTCCGAGAAATCATAGGTTTCCTCCGAAGGCTGGATCATCGCCCAGTTAAAGACATTCAGTGTCACAATGTCCACACCCGCTTCCTTAAGAAGCTTCATGTCCTGCTCCCTTGTCTCTTCCGGCCACTGCTCCGGATTGTAATCTCCGCCGTATAACATCTTGGTTACCTTTGAATTGCAGATCATCATTCCCCCCGTTTGTACATTGTTCTGTCAGAAACCGATACCAGGACACCTGGAGCAGCATCGTCTTCCCATCACGCACGAATTCTCTTCCCTGTATTTCAATAAAAATGCCACTGGCTTTTACTCTTTCACACAGAAAACATACCTCTCCAGCCGGTGAAAGGCCTCTTCCATCCTGGCTCTCGGAAGCGCCAGATTCATCCGGATGGTATCCGGCTGTCCAAACGGCGAGCCGTCCTGCCAGATGACGCCGACGTAGATCCCTGCGCGCACCAGATCCGCGATGGTCTTTCCGTTTCTCCGAAGCCATTCATGGCAGTCGAGATACAGCATGTAGGTTCCCTGCGGCCTTGCCACCGTGACCCCGGCAAAGTGCTCCCCGATGAAACGGCATGCCCATTCTGCGTTCCCGCTGAGGATCTTTCGGAGCTCTTCCAGCCATTCCTCTCCCTCCGGCTCATACGCGCCGATCAGCGCATGCATGGAGAGCACATTCATTTCATTGTAATGGGACAGCCGCGACTGCTTGACGACACGATCCCGCAGGTACCGGTTATAGATAATGTGGTAGGCGCCGACCAGTCCTGCCAGATTGAATGTCTTGGACGGTGCATAGGCTGCAATAACGCGGTTTCTCGCGTCCTCCGACACACTCTGCGTCGGGACATGCCGGTATCCTTCCAGAATCAGATCCGACCAGATTTCATCGGAGAACACAATACAGTCATTCTTCCGGAAAATCTCCATGGCCTTTTCGATCTCTTCCCTCTCCCAGACGCGGCCGCACGGATTGTGCGGGGAACAGAACACGGCAAAATGGATGTGATTCTCCCGGATCACACGGTCCATGTCCTCGTAATCCATCCTCCAGACGCCCCTCTCATCCTTCTTCAGCGTCGAGGTGGCAAGCCTTCTCCCGTTTTCCTTCACGGCAAAAGAAAATCCGATGTAGGTCGGCGAATGGAAAAAGATGGCCTCTCCCGGTGCCGTAAATGCCTGCACCGCACTGCACAGGCATCCGAGCACACCGTTCTCATAGCCGATTGCCTCTTTGGTCAGTCCGGCAACGCCGTTTCTCTTCTCCTGCCAGCGGATGATGGAATCAAAATACTCCTCCGTCGGGTTAAAATAACCGAACATCGGATGCTGCATTCTCTCAATGATGCGCTGCTGAATGGTCGGTGCCGTCGGAAAGTTCATGTCAGCCACCCACATGGGAATCCGGTCGAAGCCTTCCTTCACCGGCGCATTCGGAAACGGGATGTCATCCACCGCAATGGAATCCCTGTTGTGCCGGTCAATGACCGAAGTAAAATCATATTTCATAGAAAACCCTCTCTTTGCAATCGGAACGGATGTTCAAATGGAAAACAGGAAAAACCGCTTCACCTCATAGTAATCATCTGCTTCAAACCGCACGGTCTTCGCATTGATCCGCTCCGCACCGGGATAGTAGGAAAATTTCTCGGCATCCTGATATTCCTTGTATTCAATATCCACGCAGAAATGCTCCGGAAGCTTCGGCAGGCATGCAGACCAGTCTCCAGAAACAGCCTTTGCCATTCCCTCGCGGATCAGCTGCAGAGCCCGTTCCGGCTGAATCGAAATACTGGCACCTCCCTGCGCCCGGATCACCGGAACTGCCGTGATGGCAGGGATCCGTTTCTTCGCCTCCGCGCACACATCCGCATCGCCGCTGATGAAAATCGTCGGAACGCCATAGTAGGCTGCATAATAGGCATTATAGAGAAATTCGCTGCAATACTCGCCGTTCAGGAGCATCTTCTGGATGTTCGGCTCCGAGGTATGTGCCAGCGGATTTCCCGTGGAATACGCGTGTGCGTGATATCCGACCATCGCGCAGGCATCAAATCCGGTCGCGATTCCCGCCATCATGCCGTCCGGAGACCTGTCCCAACCCCGCATTAAAACCGCATTGTCCGGCAGAAGAGCCGGATCAATATTCCTTGCCGAGCCATGACCGTCCCGCACCAGAATTTCCGCATCCGGCCCCGCGCCCGCACAGGCCGCGGCAGCTTCCTTCGACATCTGCGCGGCAAAGCGCTCATAATCGCTTCCGCCCTCTGAAATCTCCGACCAGTCGCAGATCCCGCAGGTTCCCTCAATGTCCGAGCTGATAAACAAATTCATGCCGCTCTCCCTTCTGTAAAACACATTCCCCTTATACCTTTCCCAGAATCCTGTCATGCAGGCTCAGGCTGATATAGGCAAAGCCGATGAACGCCAGCACATACGGCAGCCAGAACATGCACAGGACCGGGAGCAGCACAGCCAGAACCTTCGCCATTCCCATCCGTCTGCGCAGATATCCCGCTCCGCCAATGATTCCGAAGCACACGAGATACAAATACCCGCAGGTCCCCAGGGTCTGTACCAGATTCGACACATTCCCATTCTGCAGAGGATAAATCATGGAAATGAAATAGCACAAAAATGCCGTCAGAGCCACCGCTCCCGTCCAGACCGGCGGATAAAACTGCAGAATCGGCTGCGGCTTCTGCACCGGGAATTTCAGCCTCCGCAGAATGATCAGACTGAGCTCGTAAATGATAAGCCCCTGAACCACACCGAGAAGAATCATGGAGATAATGTAAATCCGAAGAAGATAGTCCGGCGTAAACACCGACTTCATTGCCTCGACCATATCCGTGGCGCCGGCAGCACCCGCTGCTGCCTGGGAACCTGCCATCATCCCTTGTGAGCCATACACCTTCTCCACTGTCCCGAGCATCATCTGCTGCATTTCCTTGATGTCCGCCTGAACATTGATCCCGAACAAAGAAGCGAGAACCACGCTGCTCAGAATATTGGCAAGCGCCGAAAGGACCATGACAAGGAGCAGTGTTTTGCCCGGATC
>DAIMKA010000182.1:0-4182 GCA_036721955.1 Lachnospiraceae bacterium
CGGTATTCTGTAAAACTTGTAACGATCCCTCTGCACCGGAGATTTCCGCAGGAAATCCCGGATAAGCGGAATCGGATTGCCGAAATTTTTATGCGGCCCTTCCCGCCGCTTTCTTCTTCGATGCCGCCAGATACTGCCAGGCAACTCCCGCCGCAATGAGCAGGATGCCGACAAGATCGGTCGCAAGTCTCGGGTCAATCAGCATCAGACCGCCAACCGCCAGCATGATCCGGATGATGATGCCCATGTGCTCCTTCAGATATCCCTCCAGAGCCGCCGCCAGACCGAAGATGCCGATGAACGAGGTCACCGCGATCTGCACCACCTTCCCGGCGGTCGTGTCAATCAGCAGCATCGACGGGTTGAAGCAGAACACATACGGCACGATGAAGACCGCGACCGCAAGCTTCGAGGCGTTGAAGGCGGTTTTCATCGGGTTGGACTTGGCGATGGCCGAGCCCGCGTATGCGGCGAGCGCAACCGGCGGCGTGATATCCGCCACAATGCCGAAGTAGAACACGAAGAAGTGCGCCGCCAGCGTCGGCACGCCCATCCGCACGAGAATCGGTGCGCAGGTGGCCGCCATGATACAGTAATTCGCTGTCGTCGGAACGCCCATTCCGAGGACAATGCAGCACAGCATCGTCAGGACGAGCGCGACGATCAGCCGTCCGTTCGCAATCGTGATGATGCCGTTGATCAGCTCGTTGGCGAGCCCCGTCATCGTAATGCACCCGGAAATAATGCCCGCTACGCCGCAGGCCGCCGCCACGGTGATGGCTCCGCGCCCTCCCGCTTCCAGGGCGTCGATGCACTTGGAGAGGGAAATCCGGTTCTCCCTGTCGAACAGGCTGACCACGATGGAGAGAAGGATCGCGTAGCTCGCCGCCTTCTGCATGGTCATGTAGTTGCCGGACACCCAGATGACCAGCATCACGAGCGGCAGCAGCAGATAGATCTTGCGGATCAGAAGCTTAAAGACCGGCAGCTCCTCCTTCGGGATTCCGGAGAGTCCGAGCTTTTTCGCTTCCAGATGAACGGAGATAAAAATTCCTGCAAAATACAGCACTGCGGGAAGAATGGCACGGATGATGATGTCCGAATACGGAACGCCGACGAAATCCGCCATCAGGAAGGCCGCGGCTCCCATAATCGGCGGCATGATCTGACCTCCCGTCGATGCGGCCGCCTCCACGGCTCCTGCAAATTCCGACTTGTAGCCGGTCTCCTTCATCATGGGAATCGTCACGGATCCCGTCGTCACCGTGTTGCCGACGGACGAGCCGGACACCATGCCGCACAGAGCCGAGGAAATAACCGCAACCTTGGCCGGACCGCCCGCGTATTTGCCCGCCACGCAGTTCGCAAGCTGAATGAAGAAATTCGAAATGCCCGTCCGCTCCAGGAACGCGCCGAAGATGATGAACACCACGATGTACTTCGAGCAGACATTGACCGGCGTCGAGAAAATGCCCTCCTTCGTGTAGAACAGATTGCGCACGAGATACCGCACTCTTCCGAAGAAGGACGGGTTCGTGAGTCCGTAGGCCAACGCATAGATCAGGAAGAATCCCGCCACACACAGAATGGGCAGTCCCACGCACCGCCTTGTCAGCTCAATGAGCGCCGCGATGCCGATGATGCCGATCACAATCTGAAACGGCTGAAACCGCGTTCCCTGATTGATGATCTGATTGGCGTTGAAGGTAAAATACAGAAAGGATCCGGTCCCCAGCACCATGATGAGGATGTCATACCAGGGCATGTAGTTCTCCCGGTTGTCTCCCTTCTTCGCGGGATAGGTCAGAAATCCCATCAGAATGATGAGCGCGAGAAACGATGTCAGCCGGATCTCCTCCAGGAACGTCGCGAAAAGCGTGACATAGATGCACCAGAGCGAAAAAGCCGCCAGAATCAGCCGGATCGCCTGCTTGTAATGACCGGTCCAGACGCGGACGTTGGATTCCCGGTCGTACTTTTTCATGATGGCATCCACATCCGCGGATGCCGTTTTGTTCACTTCCCTGCTCACCGTCAATCCTCCCCTGCATCGGTCTCTACCGTAATGCCGTGCTCCTTATAGTAACGTGCCGCTCCCTCGTGGAACGGTGCGGCCATGCCGGTCGTCGCCGTCTCCAGCGAAAGCTCCGCTCCCTTGGCGTTTTCCTTCGCGATGTCCTCCGCGTGGTCAAAAATCGCAGCGGTCATCCTGTAAACCGTATCGTCGTCCAGATCCGCCGAAACGATGATCGTCGCCTTGACGGTGATCGTCTCCACCGGATCGTCCTGCCCGGGGTAGGTGCCCGCCGGAATCTCCAGTGCCGTGTAGTACGGGCATTCCGACATGATCTCGTCCCGAAGATCCCCGTCGATATTAATCAGATACACGCCGTTCGTGGTCGCAAGCTCCGTAATCGCCGTTGTCGGCGCTCCCGCGACGATGAAGGCCGCATCAATCTTGCCGTCTTTCAGTGATTCCTTGCTGTCCTCAAAGGACTGATACTGGGGATGAATGTCATTCAGGGTGATTCCTGCCGCAGAAAGGACATCAAGCGCATTGAAGTAGGTCCCGGATCCGGCTGCGCCGATGGAGACGCTCCTGCCCTTCAGATCACTGACGTTCTGAATGTCCGGATCCATGGTGATCAGCTGCACGGTCTCCGCGTACAGACCGCCGAGAACGCGGAACGCATGCGTCGGTCCGTCCTGCTCAAAGGATTTCGTTCCGTTCCAGGCGTAGGCCATGACATCCGACTGGGTGAATCCCAGCTGAAAATCTCCGTCCTCAATCGACTGGATGTTGACCTTGGAGGCTCCGGTGGACACGGCGGTCACCTTCACACCCGCATAATTGGTGATGTACTGGGCAATGACTCCGCCGTAAGAATAGTAGGTTCCTGCGGTTCCTCCGGTGCCGAACATCATCCGTGAGGTTCCCTGGCCGCAGCCGGTAAGACACGCTGCCACAAGTCCAAGCGCCGCCGCAAGAGCGGCAAGAAATCGTACCTTCTTCACTGTCATCCTCCCTTGAATGCCTTTTTGATATGAGGTGCGTCCGTTTCGCCGCACTTTGTATACAATGATACCATATCTGCATGCAGAATGAAATCAGGAAATCTGTGGAAGATTTGCTGCCGGACGAGTAAAATACATTCAGGGAAAACTTTCGTCTCCGGAAGTTTCCGGATCCTGCAGCCGCCCGGCGTGCGTTTGTTCCGCAAGGGCACGGACCTGCAGGCGCAAACTGGTTTTGAACAGATCTGAGGGAGGGTACTGTTATGGCAGACAAAAAATATCCGATCATTACCATCAGCCGCGAATACGGTGCCGGCGGACGTTCGATCGCAGGAGGCATCTCCGAGAGACTCGGCATTCCGTTCTATGACCGTGATTTCGTCAAAAAAACTGCTGCACAGAGCGGATATTCCGTGGAGGACATCGAAAAGGAAGGCGAGAACATGAGCCACGCAGGCAAGCTCATGAATGATTTTCTGAACAACGCCGTCTCCTATACCAGTTCCCACGACGGCATTTTTCAGGCCCAGAAGGCCACCATTCTGGAGCTCGCGAACGAGGACTGCATCATCATCGGCCGCTGCTCCAACATCATCCTGCGCGAGGCGGGGATTCCGAGCTTCGATGTTTTCCTGCATGCCGACATGCTACACCGCATGAAGCGCGCCGCAGAGCTGAATGAGAACGCGGATCCCACCCTGGACCTCAAGAAATATGTGGAGAAGCGCGATGACCTGCGCGAGACCTACTACAAGTCCTACACGGGGCACGTCATGGGCGATTATCACGACTACGACATCAGTCTGGACACAGGCGCTCTCGGATACGAGGCCTGTGTCGATCTTCTCTCCGACCTGATCGAGAAACACCGGAAGCTGAAATAAGCGAAGCTCAGGCGAGTGCTCATAAGACAGTAAGCCAGCCAAATTACAAATTACGTCATCTGTCTGACCGGTTTGGAAAGCAAACGAACATACGGCATTCAGCTTCAGCTGGATGAAAACCCCATCTTCTACGCGACTGCTGTGCCGCAGAGAGGATGGGGCTTTTTTCAGACATCTTTTTACAGGCACTTTTTACAGAGATATTCTCACGTTTTTTACAGGTATATTCCCCCGGCGTTCCATTTGTGCCGGAGGCTTCCCTCTGCTGAACCGTTACCTCTTA
>DAIMKA010000183.1:0-4176 GCA_036721955.1 Lachnospiraceae bacterium
AAGCGGGAAAATAAGATGCATTTTCCTTTCAGGATTATCACATCAGAGGATTCGAATGAAAACCATCTGTGGTTTCGTTCGTGATCACATCAGAGAATTCGCCTTCGCGAAATTCTCTTCGTGGTGCCGCAGACAAGCTGCAGCACAGGAGGTAGCAGATGAAATATAACTTCAAGAAAATCGAGCCGAAGTGGCAGGCTGCCTGGGAGCAGGCAGGTGCGTTCAAGGCGGTGGATTTTGACAAGAAGCCGAAGTGGTACGGTCTGGTGGAGTTCCCGTATCCGTCCGGAGCCGGCATGCATGTCGGCCACATCAAGGCATATTCGTCCATCGAGGTCCTGGCGAGAAAGCGCCGCATGCAGGGCTACAACGTGCTGTTCCCGATCGGCTTTGACTCCTTCGGTCTTCCGGCAGAGAACTACGCGATCAAGACCAACACCCATCCGCACATCATCACGGAGAAGAACATCAAACACTTCTCGGAGCAGCTGAAGAAGGTCGGCTTTTCCTTCGACTGGTCCCGGGAATTCGCGACGTCCCGTCCGGATTACTACAAGTGGACCCAGTGGATTTTCCTGAAGCTGTTCGAGCACGGACTTGTTTTCCGTTCCAAGACGCTCGTCAATTACTGCCCGCACTGCAAGGTGGTTCTTTCCAATGAGGATTCCCAGGGAGGAAAGTGCGATATCTGCCACAGCGATGTCGTTCAGCTCTCGAAGGATGTCTGGTTCCTTCGCATTACGGAATATGCGGACAAGCTCTTGGACGGCCTGAAGGATGTGGACTATCCGGAATCCGTCAAGCAGCAGGAGATTGCCTGGATCGGCAGGTCCGAGGGAACCTTCGTGAACTTCCAGGTATCCGACGGAAACGGAAGCGCCATTCCGGACGAGAAGCTGGAAATTTATACCACGCGGTGCGATACGCTGTACGGCGTTACCTTCATGGTGGTTGCTCCGGAGCATCCGATTCTGGACAAGTACAAGGCACAGATTTCCAACTGGGATGCCGTTGAGAATTATCGGACCGAATCCGCGAAGAAGACGGAATTCGAGAGAACTCAGCTGGTAAAAGACAAGACCGGCGTTGAGATCAAGGGCCTTGCGGCAATCAACCCGATTACCGGCAGGGAGATCCCGATTTTCATTTCCGATTATGTCATGATGGGCTACGGCACCGGCGCGATCATGGCCGTACCGGCACACGATCAGAGAGACTATGACTTCGCGAAGAAGTTCGGCGTTCCGATCGTTCAGGTCATCAAGGGCGGTGACATTGAGAAGGAAGCGTATACCGGCGATGGCGAAATGATCAATTCCGGCTTCCTTGACGGCATGACCAACAAAAAGGATTCCATCGCGAAGATGCGCGAGTATCTTATGGAAAAGGGAATCGGCCACAAGGGCGTCCAGTACAAGATGAAGGACTGGGCCTTCAACCGCCAGAGATACTGGGGCGAGCCGATTCCGCTGATTCACTGCGAGAAATGCGGAACGGTCGGCGTACCGGAGGATGAGCTTCCTCTGAGGCTTCCCGAGGTCGAGAACTTCGAGCCCGGTCAGGACGGCAAGAGCCCGCTGGCCAGAATTGATTCCTGGGTGAACTGCACCTGCCCGAAGTGCGGCGGTCCTGCCAAGAGAGAGACCGATACCATGCCGCAGTGGGCCGGTTCCTCCTGGTATTTCCTGCGCTTCTGCGATCCGCACAACGACAAGGCTTTTGCGGACAGGAAGAAGCTGGAGTACTGGATGCCGGTTGACCACTACAACGGAGGCATGGAGCACGTCACGAGACACCTTCTGTACTCCCGGTTCTGGCATCACTTCCTCTATGATATCGGAGAGGTGAACACACCGGAGCCTTACGCAAAGCGCACCTATCAGGGCATGGTTCTGGGTTCTGACGGACAGAAGATGTCGAAGTCCAGAGGCAACGTCATTGACCCCGTGGATATCGTGGATGCCTACGGCGCAGATACGCTCCGCACCTATGTCATGTTCATGGGCGATTACGGCAGCGCGGCTCCGTGGAGCGATGAGTCCTTAAAGGGCTGCAAGCGCTTCCTGGAGAGAGTGGCAGGATTTACGGAAATGGCAACAGCCGGGAAGGAAGATCCCCAGCTGGAGGCGAAGCTTCACAAGACCATCCGCAAGGTGTCGGACGACATCGACAACATGAAGTTCAACACCGCCATTGCGGCTCTCATGGCTCTGACCAATGACTATTACAAGGCGGGATCCGTGACGAAGAACGATGTCATCACCTTCATCAAGCTCCTCTCGCCGTTTGCTCCGCACCTTACGGAGGAGATGTGGGAAGAGCTCGGCATGAATCCGGACGGAAAGACCTTCTGCACGCTCTCCGCATGGCCGCAGTACGATGAGGCCAAGACCGTGGACGCCACCATCAAGATGGGCGTACAGGTCAACGGAAAGCTCCGCGGAACCATCGAGATCCCGAAGGATGCCTCCAAGGAGGCGGCACTGGAAGCGGCCAAGCAGGACGAGAATGTGGCAAAGTACCTTGCGATGGGGAATCTCGTGAAGGAGATCTACGTTCCCGGCAAGATTCTGAACTTCGTTGTGAAGTAAGGTCCCGGGCATAGGACGGATGATCCGGTCTGTCCCGCCTTGTTTCCTTCCTTTCCGGCGAGGCCGGACCGGGCTTCCTGAATTTGCACGAACGTTTCAGAATTGTCAATGGCCGTGCAGGTTCAAACATTGTTATACACAGACTGATATGCGTACCCCTTGTCATAGTGCAGCTTCAATTTTCATAGTTGTCGTACACAGACTGATATGCTGTGGCTGAGTCAAAAAGGCCACGGCGTATCAGTTTTTTTGATATACCGGGCGGCGCACGCAGCAGAAATTTTCCAATCGCATCCGGAGATAGCCGGGTATCAGCTTCTTGCGGTACGCCCAGCGGCGCGCCTCCGGGAAGGATGATCAGTGCGTCGGTCTGCGGCATCCTGACCGTTTGGAATTCGGGAAAAATACAGGACTGTCGGATTTGTCTGAATTTGTGAAGAATATACAATTAAACTTGTGAGAGTCACTCTTATTTGTTAAAATATACCTTGAGTTTACGGAAATACAATTTCAATAACCGGAAAACTCAATAACATACTGGAGGATTCCTACATGAAAGCTTATACAACTGACAAAATCCGAAACGTCGTAATTCTGGGACATGGCGGCTGCGGCAAGACGACGCTGACCGAGGCGATGGCATATCTCGGAGGACTGACGTCCAGACTCGGAAGGGTGGAAGATGGGACGACCATCAGTGACTTTTCCAAGGAGGAGCAGAAGCGTGAAATTTCCATTCACACCTCGCTGATTCCGATTGAGTGGAACGACTATAAGCTGAATGTACTGGATACACCCGGATATTTTGATTTCGTCGGCGAGGTGGAAGAGGCCATCTCCGTGGCGGACGGCGCGATCATTGTGGTCAGCGCCAAGGCCGGAATCGAGGCAGGCACCGAGAAGGCGTGGGAGATCTGCGAGAAATATCATCTTCCGAGAATGTTCTTCGTCACGGATATGGATATCGATGAGGTTTCCTACCGCAAGGTGGTGGAGGATCTGACGGCTCTGTACGGCAAGAAGATCGCTCCGTTCAACATGCCGGTCCGCGAGGATGGAAAGCTCGTCGGCTATGTCAATGTCATCCAGAAGAAGGCCTTCAAGTGGGTGAACAAAGAGGCCATTCCGGCGGAGGTTCCCGATTATTCCGCGGAGTATCTGGAGCAGTATCACAACACACTGATGGAAGCGGTTGCAGAGACCTCCGAGGAATTCATGGAGCGGTATTTCTCCGGTGAGGAGTTCTCGGAGGCAGAGGTCCGCGCGGCGGCGCGTCTCTCCATTCAGGACGGCACGATCGTGCCGGTGGAGATGGGCTCCGGACTGGCGGCGCTCGGCGTCTATACGCTGATGGACGACATCGTGAAGTACATGCCGTCGGCAGAGTCCCGCAAGGTCAGCGGCATCAATCTGAAGACCAATGAAATTTTCGAGGCGAATTTCGATGTGCTGAAGCCGAAGAGCGCCTTTGTTTTCAAGACGATTGTGGATCCGTTCATCGGGCGCTACAGCCTGATCAAGGTACGCTCCGGCGTCTTCAAGACAGACGATCTGTGCTACAACGCGCGGACCGAGACGGAGTTCA
>DAIMKA010000184.1:0-4165 GCA_036721955.1 Lachnospiraceae bacterium
GGAAAGGCCATGCAGAAGGCGGCAGAGGGCATCGAGTGTGGCATGACGGCGGTTCTCGGCATGGAGGAGGCAGAGCTTCGGAAATGCTGCGAACAGGCACGGGATGCGGGCATTGTTTCCATCTGCAATTACAACTGCCCGGGACAGCTCGTGATCGGAGGAGAGAAGGCCGCAGTGGAAAAGGCGGGACTCCTTGCCCGGGAAAACGGCGCGAGACGGTGTGTTCCGCTTGCCGTCAGCGGTCCCTTCCACACGAGCCTCATGAAGCCCGCGGGGGATGCGCTGAAGGAGCGTTTTGCCCACCTTTCCTTTGCACCGATGCAGGTTCCGGTGCTGTTCAACTGCCTGGGACGGGAGAAGGGTGCAGAGGACTCCATCGCGGATCTTCTGGTCCGGCAGGTGCAGTCCAGCGTCCGGATGGAGGACACCATCCGAAGGCTTCTGGAGCTTGGTGTGGACACGTTCGTGGAGATCGGCCCCGGGAAGGCGCTTGTCGGCTTCGTGCGGAAGACGGCGAAGGCCGTTGGCGCGGAGAATCTCAACCTGTTCAACATCGAAACCGAAGAAGAGCTCCGGCAGTTCCTTGATTTTTATAAGAAGCAGGCAGGATAAAAGACCGGGATCACGGGCGCTGCCGCATTCGGCAAAACCGCTGCATTCGAAGATGCCATCAGACATCTTCTCCTGGTATCGCGGATTTTGCCTCGGCGAGGCATCAGAATGGCGGAAGGGCTGAGACTGACCGGGAAGTCAGAGGAGCCTGACGCAGAAAGGCATGACAGCAACATGACAGAGAAACGAACAGCGGTTGTTACCGGCGGAAGCCGCGGAATCGGGCGGGCCATCGCATTAAAGCTTTCCTCACTCGGCTATGAGGTGTGCATTGTCTACGCGGGCAATGAGAACGCCGCAAAGGAGACCATCCGGCTTGCCGGGGAGGCCGGAAATGACCGGATGATTTCGGTGCAGGCGGACATTTCAACAGCGGAGGGGGCATCCCTTGCCATGGAAACCGCCGCCCGGGAGCTGGGATGGATTGACGTTCTGGTGAACAACGCGGGGATTACAAGGGACGGCCTTCTGATTGCCATGAAGGAAGAAGACTTCGACCGGGTGCTCCAGGTCAATCTGAAGGGGACGTTCCTGTGCTGCAAGGCGGTCTGCCGCGGCATGATCAAGAGAAGAAGCGGCAGGATCATCAATCTGTCCAGCATCGTCGGCATTCACGGAAACGCCGGGCAGGTCAACTACGCGGCGTCCAAGGCCGGCGTCATCGGCCTGACGAAGAGCCTTGCAAAGGAAATCGCGGGGCGGGGCGTCACCGTCAATGCGGTGGCACCCGGCATGATCGAGACGGATATGACGGCGGTCCTTACCGATGAGCAGAAGAAGGCCATGCTGGCCGGGATCCCCGCGAAGAGGATCGGAAAGCCGGAGGACGTCGCGGCCGCGGTCGCGTTCCTAGCCTCCGAAGAAGCCTCCTACATCACCGGGCAGGTGCTCGGAGTCGATGGCGGGTTATAAATTGACGACAGGAAGACTGCATGCGGCAGCAGGAAGGAAATCAATGAAAAGACAGGTTGTGGTAACCGGCCTCGGAACCGTGAACCCTCTCGGGAACAGCGTGGAAGAGAGCTGGGCGAAAATTCGCGAAGGGAAACACGGCATCGGACCGATTACACAGTTTGATGCATCGGATTTTGAAGTAAAGCTTGCGGCGGAGGTGAAGGACTTCGACCCCTCCAGGCGCCTGAACAAAAGAGAAGCTCTCCGGATGGCACGGTTTACGCAGTTTGCTCTGTATGCAGCGGCAGAGGCACTGGAGATGGCGGGAATTGACCGGATTCCTTCGAAGGAAGAGGACAAAGAGGCCGTTAAGGCGGGACGCCGGGACGCGGGCGTGATCGTCTCCAGCGGAATCGGCGGCCTCTCCGTCATCGAGAAAGAGCATCTGCGCGGCATGGAGAAGGGGTATGAGAAGGTCAGTCCGTTCTTCATTCCGATGACGATCTCCAATATGGCCGCCGCCCGGATTGCCATTGATTACGGCCTCGGCGGAATGTGCACCTGCCCGGTGACGGCCTGCGCGGGCGGCAACAATGCGATCGGCGACGCGTTCCACCGGATCCGCGACGGCTATGAGAATCTGATGGTCTGCGGCGGAACGGAGGCGGCGATCACGCCCCTTGGAATCGGCGGCTTCTCTTCCATGAAGGCACTGAGCAAGGCTGAGGATCCGGACCGCGCGAGCATTCCGTTTGACGCGGAGAGAAGCGGCTTCGTCATGGGCGAAGGCGCCGGGATTCTGGTTCTGGAAGAGAAGGAGCATGCGCTTCAGCGGGGGGCGAAGATTCTCGCGGAAATCATCGGATACGGCGCGAACTGCGATGCTTACCACATCACGGCTCCCGCTCCGGAAGGCGCGGGCGGTGCAGCCTGCATGCAGCTGGCTCTGGACGATGCGGGCATTGCGCCGGAGGAAATTGACTACGTGAATGCACACGGAACCTCCACGCATCTGAACGATGCCGGGGAGACGCAGGCCCTGAAAAAGGTTCTGGGACAACACGCTTACGACATTCCGGTCACCTCGACGAAATCCGCAACGGGTCATCTTCTCGGCGGTGCGGGCGGCGTGGAAGCGGTGTTCTGCGTCAAGGCGCTGGAGGAAGGCTTTGTTCCCCCGACGGTCGGCCTTCAGAAAAAGGATCCGGAGTGCGACCTGAACTATGTGCCCGGAAAGGGATATGACAAAGAGCTTCACTGCGCACTCTCCAACGGACTTGGCTTCGGCGGACACAATGCCTGCCTGATTTTCCGGAAATAAAAAACCGTAGCATCGGTGCTGACGCACCGGCTGCCACATTCGGCAAAACCGTTGCACTCTGCATACAGAGAGAATTCGCCTTCGCGAAATTCTCTCTGGTATCGCGTTTTTTGTCTCAGTGAGGTATCAATGGAAACTATGGAAAAGGAAATGAAAGAGAAAGAGTTGGAGCGGAAGCCGCGGACGCTGACAGCCGAGGAGATTGCACAGATCCTGCCGCACCGCTATCCGTTCGCGCTGGTGGACCGCATTGAGGACTACGAGCCGGGAGAGTGGGCACGCGGGAGAATGTGCGTGAGTATGCAGGCTCCCTGGTTTCAGGGACATTTTCCGGAGCATCCGGTGCTCCCCGGCGTCCTCCTTCTGGAGGCGCTGGCCCAGACCGGCGCGGTTGCGCTTCTGGACCTTCCGGAATACAAGGGAAAAATCCCTCTTTTCGGGGGAGTGCAGAAGGCAAGATTCCGGAGACAGGTGATTCCGGGTGATGTGGTGGAGCTCTCGTGTGAGATCATCGAACGCAAGGGACCGGTCGGAATCGGAAAGGCTGTTGCCACAGTGGACGGAAAGAAGGTCTGCGATGCGCAGCTTCTTTTTGCGATCAGCGGCTGACGGCAGGGGCATGGCTGCGTCTGCAGGACAGTGCCTGATCTGATTACAGGACAGAGGCAGAGAATGCCTGCGGGAGAATGACGGATTGCAGGAAATCGGGGCGGTAGCATATAATACACACGTGGCTGCGGCCGGAAAGGAAACATATGCTTACAGACGCCCTGAATAAAGTATACAGCGGACTGCGCCTTCATTTTTACATGCAGGTCATGTCGCGCTTTGACCAGCGGGAGGCTACACTGACGACGGTGGAGGCCTTCAGCATGGAAGTTATCAATGCGATGAATGAACCGACGGTCTCGGAATTCTCCGAAATGATGGGAATCTCCAGCCCCAATGCCGCGGTGCGGATCAACAGTCTGATCCGAAAGGGATATGTGGAGAAGATCCAGTCGGAAGAGGACAAGAGAACCTATCATCTGAGGCCGACGCAGAAATTCATGAACTACAACCGCATCAACTTAAGCTACCTGCAGACCGTCGTGGACCGCTGCGAGAAGCGTTTCACGGGGGAACAGCTGCGAACCTTGGAGGAGATGCTGAACATCATCAATACGGAGCTGATGCCGGAAATCAATCTGGACGACCGCAGGAAAAGGCAGAGAAACCAGGAAGGCTGAAAACGGGACGGTTCGGACAACGGATGCAGGATCAAAGTAAAATTGCGCCTGTCCGGTAAACTAACTGTCAGATTTGCAAATTTAATTATGAATATACAGACAATTTACA
>DAIMKA010000185.1:0-4139 GCA_036721955.1 Lachnospiraceae bacterium
GCACCAATCGTGTTTGAATGCGATCGCATCGGCGATCACAGTCAAGCTTATACCTCACTGAGGCAAAACCCGCGAAGGCTTTTCTTTATCCCTTTACGGCACCGGCCATGACGCCTTCGATGATGTACTTCTGCGCCGCGATGTAGAAGGCCACGATCGGCACAATCGCCATCACCAGAACCGCCATCATCGCGCCCCAGTCAATCTGACCGTGCGACTGCTTCAGATACTGCACCGCAATCGGGATCGTCTTGTACTTGTTGACGTTCAGCACAAGGCTCGGCAGAAGGTAATCATTCCAGATCCACATCGCATCCAGAATCGCAATCGTGATCAGCGTCGGCTTCATGATCGGAATGATCACGCGGAAGAAGGTCTGCGGAGGCGTGCAGCCGTCGATCATGGCCGCCTCCTCAATCTCCAGCGGGATACTCTTGACAAAGCCGGTGAACATGAAGACCGCAAGACCGGCTCCAAAGCCCAGATATACGATGCAGATTCCGAAGGGTGTTGCCAGATGCAGGATGTTCGCGAACTTCGACAGCGTGAACATCACCATCTGGAACGGCACGATCATGGAGAACATGCACAGAAGGTAGATCAGCTTCGTACCGGCGGTATGCACGCGGGTAATATACCATGCGCACATGGAGCAGCACACGACGATCAGCAGCACGGACACCACCGTGATGAATGCGGAGTAGCCGAAGCAGCTGAAAAAGTTCGTTTTCTTCAGCGCGTTGCTGTAGTTCAGTCCGCCGACGAAGGTCTTGGACAGTCCCTTCTCCCACTTGGCAAAGCCCTCCGACAGCGGCACATTGCTGATGCCGAACGGATTTTTGAAAATATAGGCCTTTCTCTTGAACGAGTTCAGGAGTACCACGAGGATCGGACTGATCCAGAGGAAGGACAGGACCGTGAACAGCACCGTCAGAAGCCAGCCGTGCCGGGCCTGCCGGACCGCAGAGACATGTTCCGCTCCGGAGGCAGCTTTTCTTTTTCTTCCTGCTGCAGAGTTCTTATCGTTTCTCATCACTGCTCTACCTCCTTACTGCGGCTCATCTTGTTCTGGATCAGCGCAATGGCTGCGACCAGAATGAAGAAGATAACGGCCTTGGCCTGACCTACGCCCTGCCAGCCGGTGGTTCCGTACATGGTGTTGTAAATATTCAGTGCAAGGAGCTCCGAGTTCTTGCCGGGATTGCCGCCCGTCAGCGCGAGGTTCTGATCAAAGAGTTTGAAGCCGTTGGTCAGCGTGAGGAACGTGCAGACCGTGATCGTGGAGCGCAGCATCGGAACCGTCACATAGCGCAGAAGCTGCCAGCCGTTCGCTCCGTCAATCTTTGCTGCCTCCAGAAGGTCTCCCGGAATGTTCTGAATTCCTGCCACATAGATGATCATCATGTAGCCGATCTGCTGCCAGCAGACGACCGCCACCAGGCCCCAGAATGCAGTCCACTGTGTGGAGACGATGGTCATCGAATGCTTTGCCAGAATCGAGTTGAAAATCATCAGCCAGATGTAGGACAGCACGATGCCGCCGATGAGGTTCGGCAGGAAGAACGCCGTACGGAACAGGTTCGTTCCGCGGATTCCCTTCGTCAGTGCCATTGCAATGGCAAAAGCGATAATGTTGATCACCAGCATGGTCACAACCGTGAACAGTGTCGTGTACCACAGAGAGTGGAGGAAGGTTCCGTCCACCTTTCCGTTCACCACGAAGATTCTCGTGTAGTTCTTGAATCCAACCCATTTCCAGTCCGTTACTGTGGTGAACTTGCAGAAGGAAAGGAACACGCCGTATACGAAGGGAACGATGAATCCGATCGCAAAGGCAACCATGGTCGGCAGAACGAACAGCCACCAGTATTTTCTGATTGATTTCTGCATAACCGAAGCCCTCTTTGAAAAAGCGGATGAGTGATGCGATCACTCACCCGCCGGTTTAAACTGCCTGATAATTCTTTTTGTCTTTCTTTGCTCCGGTCTTCTCTTCCCCGTCCGGAGAGCAGCCGGTTCATTTCACCGGTCCCCTGCCCTTCCTGCTGCGGAATCCGAAGATACAGAGCATCTGACTGTGCTCAGTCTATGGCCTTACTCCTCGTGAGCAAGCTTCCACTGATTTGCCCATCCGTCTACGAATGCGGTAACAACGCCGTCCCACTTGCCGGAGCCGTCCGTGTAAGCCGTCAGAGCAGAGACAACATCCTTGCGCCAGTCATCTACGTTCGGAGTTGCGTTGAAGGACCATGCAACCGAGGTCTTGCCGTCAGCAGCGAGCTTGTTTGCCTTTGCGCCGAAGGGGTTCTTGGCCTCGTAGTCGCCGGTGAAGGTATCAAACGGGCAGGACAGACCCATGTCGTTGACAAGAGCGCTGCGTCCTTCGTCCGAAGTGATGACCCAGTTCAGGAAAGCAAGAGAAGCATCAATTTCATCCTGGCTGCACTTTGCGTTTACGGTCCAGTGGTTCTCGGTACCAACGCAGAGGCCTTCGTTTGCGTCATCCACACCGAAGTAAATCGGCATCATGTCAAGGTCATCGGCAGTAACCAGATAGCCGTTGTCCGGATTGGTCAATGCGGAGAATTCCCAGTCGCCGTTCTGATAGAAGACTGCCTCGCCCATGCCGAGCTCAGACTCTGCGTTGAGAGCACCGCTGTTCAGGGTCTTCGGGTCAGCTGCGGAATCGCGAACGTACATATCCCAGACTCTCTTGAAGTTGTCGAGATAGGTTCCCTTGATCTCAGGCTCGCCTGCGGTCAGGTCCTCAAGGCCGTCATCCTTGAACTCATAGTACAGAGGCATATTGGCAAGATGTCCGGAGAATCTCCAGGAGGAGCCGTCGTCCAGTCCTGCGGAAGCGAAGGCCTCGGTCAGCTCTGTACCGAACTGCTCATTGATCTCGTCCACGCGGGAATTGATGTCATCCGCAACCTTCTCCAGGGTATCCAGATCCTTGATGTCATCCACGGAAGAAACCACTGCGTTGTCCATCGTGCAGTAATCTTCCAGGATGGTCTTGTTGTAGATGATGCCGTAAGCTTCGTAGCAGTTTGCAACACCTGCAACCTTTCCGTCATACTCCACGGCCAGGCTCTTGTCGGTCAGGTGCTTGTAGATCTCGGAGTCCTTCAGATCGTAAATGTAATCCGCATAGGTCTGTGCATCCGTTGCACTGCCGATGTTGAAAATCGTAGGAGCCTCGCTCTTGGCCAGCTCGGACTGAAGGGTTGTCTTGTACTGTCCGTCTGCTGCGGTCAGAACCGTGACATTTCCGCCGAGGCCGTTGTAGGTGTCTGCGAGATTCTGCCAGGCCTCATCGGTCTCCGGCTTGAAGTTCAGAAGATAAACTCTTCCGGAAGGGATCTCCGCGTCATCTGCCGCCGCTTCGGTATCTTCCGCTGCCGCCGTATCCTCCGTGGAAGCCCCGGTATCCTCTGCAGCTGCCTCGGTTGTCGCCTCGGTCGATGCAGAGCCCGTGTCGGAAGTACTGCCGCAGCCGGCAAGAATGCCGCTGACCATGGCCGTACTCAGAATCAGTGCCAATACTCTTTTCTTCATTCGTTCCTCTCCTTTTCTGTCCCCTTGCATGGGACCTTTCACTTTGGAAACGGCGATGCCGCCTCTTGTGGAATGACTGCCCGCTTCTGTCCGAATCCTTCCGGATCCTTCCGGATCTTTCATCCTCCCCGCGGGACACATCAGGTTCCTTTTGTGTATCAGTGTGTCGGAACCGGTTTCGGTACCGTTTCCGGAACTGTTTCCAATATAGCTTTCTCTTGGTCAAAACGCAAGGGGTTGTGCGCTTTTCCTTAAATCTTCGGCAATTCAGTTAAATTTTCTGTTCAGATTTGTGCAACTTTTCAGAATGTGTTTCTCCGAATGCATTCCCGTCTGTCCTGTCCTTGCGAAGGATCTGCGCATGGCGGAAAATCCTGCCGCCTTGCCTCGCTGGCACGGACCGGAATATACCATCGCTTTGCCATCAAAAGGTCATGTAAGTCACATACCGCTCATGGACACAGTCCGGAATCCCGGCCCGTACTGCTGATTGTTTTCCGGTTCTCCCGGCGGCTTCGAAAGCAAAACAGACCGGCGGCTTTTACGCGGCCATGGCATATAAGGTATATAATCTGATC
>DAIMKA010000186.1:0-4127 GCA_036721955.1 Lachnospiraceae bacterium
AGGGAGAGAGGACGCTTGGGATCATCGGAAAGAAGCCGGAGGGGAGCTTCCGGGTTCGCAGCGTGTACGACATTGCTCCTGTGGAACAGTAAAACGCCACCTGTGGCAGAAATTTTTGAAAACGTTTTTGGATGGGATTCTTCGGAATCCCATCCTTTTTTGATGGAATTTTGATAGAAAATGGATAGAAAACCGGTGAAAAGAAAGTACGCTATCGTATGAAATCATGAAAGAAAGTCTTTATTTAACTAAATTTAAGCATACAGAAAACGTAAACGATTAAGTAAAGAGTAGCGAAATCTAAAAATATGCACAAAAAGCAGAATACAATTTTGAACTAAATTCCTAAAAATGGACTGTACGTCAATGAAAACGGAAAAAGGCATTGATCTTTTATGCAAAAAGACATACCATACTACTAAAAGATACTTAAATGAGACGAAAGGTCTCACCAATGAGTACAAAGTACAGGAGGGAACAAATGAAGAAAAAGGTATTAAGCGTATTACTTGCTTCGACCATGGTAGCGGGCATTCTCGCAGGATGCGGCTCTTCCAGCTCGACCGAAGCTCCGGCAGCAGATGCTTCTACCGAGGCAGCGGCTGCAGACACGGAGGCGGCGGAGGATGCTTCTACCGAGGCGGCTGCTGCAGATACTGAGGCAGCTGACAGCACAGATCTTGCTTACACCGGCGAGATCAGCCTGATGCACTACAGCACTTCTGAGGAGTCCGAAGGAAACGGCGGTTCCGATGGATTCCGTACCATGATCTCCAACTGGGAGGAAGCTCATCCGGATATCACCCTCAACCAGAACGTTCTGGCCAACGATGAGTACAAGACCCAGATCGCTACGATGGCAGCAGCAGGCGACCTTCCGGATGTATTCCTTCTGCAGGGCATGAACACCAAGTCCTGGGCAGCACAGGGACTGATCATGGATATGACCGATATCATCAAGGAGTCCCCGTACTACGCTGATTACAATCAGGATTACTTCACTCCTTTCAAGGATGGCGACAAGCTGTACGGCCTTCCGGTTCTGACCGGCGGCACCTGCACCGTTGTGATCTATGACAAGGCTGCATGGAAGGATGCCGGCTTTGATTCCTTCCCGGACAACTGGGATGATGTCAAGAAGGCAGACGAGTACTTCAAGGCAAACGGCTATGACGGAACCATCGCATTCGGTAACGGCGGCCAGTGGCAGGCAAACTCCGATTTCCTGAGCACGCTTGGCGATCGTTACACCGGCAAGGAATGGTTCCAGCACATCATTGACGGCGACGGCGAGGCTTCCTTCACGGATGATTCCTTCGTATCTGCTCTGCAGTTCATGCAGGATATCTTCCAGAGCGGAATCTTCAACTCCGACTTCAACAGCGTAACCAATGAGGACGCTCGTGAGTACTTCATCGCTGGCGACTATCCGGCATTCATCGGCGGCAACTGGGATGAGTCCTACATCGCAGCTACCCTGAAGGAAGATGATGAGGATGCTTACAACAACCTCGGCTTCGCAGTTCTTCCTCAGCCTGCTGACGCTACGGAAGATCCCGATTCCCAGAACATCGGACTTGGCTATGCAGTAGCAATCAACTCCAAGGTTGCAGATGATCCGGACAAGCTTGCAGCATGCATCGACTTTGCCGAGTATGTAACCGGACCGGAATTCGCTTCCTATGTAGCTGAGAACTATGCACTCGGCGGACTTACCAAGGTTGCAGATGTAGATCTGTCCGGCTTCGATGAAGTTACCCAGGCATTCTACAACTACTCCTATGTTGATACGACTCCTTGCGAAATCTATGACTCTTACGTAGATCCCGCTGTATGGTCCGTATGCAACACCGGCCTTCAGGAGCTCATGAACGGCACCGGCACTGCAAAGGATCTGGCTGCAGACATCCAGGCAGCATATGAGGAGAACTACCTCAAAAAGTAATTCCTGAATAAGGAGCACAAAGAGATTCGCTTTCTGCAAGCGTATTCAATGGGCCTCGCGGTTTACCCCTCGGGGCCCTTTTTTAAAACAAAGAGTCAGGGGGTTTCGTCCATGCTGAAGGCTATCAAACCCAAAATGAGTACCGTCGTCGCATTGCTGTTCATTCCGGTCGTATGGTACGTGT
The DNA here is from genome assembly GCA_036721955.1 of Lachnospiraceae bacterium. Classification (GTDB taxonomy): domain Bacteria; phylum Bacillota; class Clostridia; order Lachnospirales; family Lachnospiraceae; genus CAG-791. The sequence goes on from DAIMKA010000186.1 coordinate 2,130, forward strand.
TTTCTGTATTCGTTCCACTGGTTACTGCACTGTTTTACAGCTTCTTTGAATGGAAGGGCGGTCCGAACAAGACCTTTACCGGACTTGCCAATTACAGCAGACTGATCAATGATGCAACATTCTGGCAGTCTGTATGGCACAATCTTCTGATCGTGCTGGTTTGTATCATCGGACAGGTCGGCATCGCATTTATCCTGGTGCTGATGGTTCAGTCCAGACTTGCAAAATGCAAGGGAATTCACAGAACGTTCGGTTTCTTCCCGAGCACCATTTCGGCTGTTTACATCGGTCTGATCTGGACAATGATTTTCGATTACAAAAGAGGAATTCTGAACTGGTTCCTGGAAGTGACAGGACACGCGGATGCCGTGAAGGTATGGCTGAATGAACCGAGCCTGGTTCTGGGGTGCGTGAGCGTACCTCTGGTGTGGCAGTACATCGGCTACTACATGGTCATCCTGTTCGCGGCAATCGCTGCAGTGGACAAGGAAATCTTCGAAGTGGCGGAGCTGGACGGAGCCAATGCGTTCCAGCGTGCGGTTTACATCGTTCTTCCTCTTATTAAGAATATGATCATGGTCTGCCTGACACTCTGCATCTCCGGCAACATGAAGGTATTCGACCATATTTATACAATGACTGCCGGCGGTCCCGGAACCTCCTCGATGGTTATGGCGCTGTACGGATACAAGGTCTCCTTTGAACAATCCAACATGGGTTACGGTTCCGCGATTTCGGTCGGTATCTTCGTAATCAGCCTTGTGGTGATTCAGGGAAGCCGCGCCCTTGTGGACTTTTTGACAAAGGATAAGGGGGTAGAATGATGGCTAAGCAGAAAGAATTTGAAATGACGAAAGTCAAGAGCGCGAGAACTCCCGCGCAGAGATTCGGAACCGGTGTGCTGGCTGTTTTCATCAATGCAGTTCTGTGGATTTTCTCTCTTTCCTGCATCTTCCCGCTGGTATGGATGTTCTACTCTTCTCTGAAGAAGAAAAGAGAATTCAATGCGGACATCATCGGTCTGCCGCATAATCCGACCTTTGACAATTACGTCAAGGTGCTGACCAACAAGGACTATCATCTGGGAAGCTCCATGATGAACAGCGTTCGTACGACCGTTCTCTCGGTCGTGCTGATTCTGATTTTCGGCTTTGTCATCGGATATATCCTTGCGAGAATTGATTTCAAGATGAATCGCCCGCTGTATGCGATTTTCCTGATGGGACTTCTGATTCCGGTACATTCTCTGCTGGTTCCGATCTACGTTGTATTCAACAAGTTCGGATTTGCCAATCAGTGGTATACGCTGATCATCCCGTATGTGGCGTTCGGCATACCCATTGCGGTGTTCCTGATCGAAAGCTTTATCAAATCGGTTCCGGTGGAACTGGAGGAAGCGGCAGCCATTGACGGAAGCTCCTTCATGAACACACTGGTCAAGATCATCCTTCCGGTCACGAAGCCGATCCTGACGACGGTGGCAATCATCCAGTCCTTCAGCTGCTGGAATGAGTTTTCTTTCGCGCTGGTGCTCTGCTCCAGAAACCAGAAGCTGCAGACGGTTCCGCTTGCGATGACCAACTTCAAGGGCCAGTTCGCATCGGACTATCCGAAGATCATGGCGGGCATGCTGATCACCATGCTGCCGATCGTTGTTCTGTACTTTGCGTTCTCCAAGAAGATCATCGAAGGCATGGTCACCGGCGCAGTCAAGGGCTGATTCACCTCACTGGTCTTTGCAGGAACAGGGCGGATGGGACACAGATACCCCTGCAGGGATTTGCAGACGAATGGGCCGGCAGACAAGCCGGATCGGTAAAAAGAAAATAAGAAAAAGAAGCGCTCTCTCCGGTGGATCGGAGGGAGCGTTTTTTGATGGATGCGCACCATCTGGTGCGCATCCTTATGCAAAACAATGCGCCGGGAAGTTCGCATCTTTATGAGAAACAATGCGTGCGGCGCAGGTTTTTCATCCGTACAGGCCGGAGATCCTGTCCG
>DAIMKA010000187.1:0-4098 GCA_036721955.1 Lachnospiraceae bacterium
GGCCAGAATATTCTGCAGCTGTGAATGCCAGGGGGATGTCTCATCGGAAGGATCCACGCAGGAGGAAAGGCGGCGGGCGCCCTCGAAGTAATCCGATTCGCAGGAAGTCGTCTCATAGAGAACCTTCAGATCGGCATCCGTGTCCGCGGTAAATTCCACGCCGAGATTCCGGGCGGCATAGTAGGCGCTTGTCTGTTCGGCGTAGCGGCTTGTGAGGCGGCTGTCTGCCTGGGCGCTGACGATCGAGAGCGCGGCGAAGCAGAGAAGGCTGATGATGATCACAGTCATCAGAATGAGAGCAGCCCCGCTCCCGATGTGAAAGCGATGGCGGCGGGAGTTCCGCACAGCCGCCTCCTGCTCGCTTTGAATGGCATATTCAATTGCGCTGAGATCCTGTGAATTTCGAAAATCCATATATACCTTACTGACATCAGTCAGTTTCGAGTGTCCTTGACAGTTAGCGAATAGTAGGGCTCCCCCTGTGCCGCTCCCCCCTTTACCGAAGAAGCCGTAAGGGTGAGATCCATGACACCGGGTGTGTCGTCCTCCTGAAGCGAGAGTGCAATGCAGAATGCCGCATCCTCGCCTGAAGGAAGAACCTCCCAGTCCCCGTTATAGTACAGAAGAGACGTTTCTGCCTCTGCAGTACTCCGGGCCTGCGTCCTGGCGGCATCCTCCGGAACGCCCGTCTGCTGCGAGGCTTCCTCGGAATCCGGAGAATTCTGCGGGCGGCTCCCGGCGGAAGAATCCGCGGATGCATCGGAGGACGTCCCTTCCGGGAACGCCGCGGTTTCCTGATACAGTGCGATGGCGGAAGGGAGGCTTCCATCGGAGGAAAGCCAGGCTTCGCCGAGGTTCTGGACTTCGCGGATGGCGTTTGTCTTTGCCGCGGAAGCGGCGCTCAGGCTGTGGGCATACAGATACAGCCGGATGCAGACAACGGAGGAGAGTGCCAGATAGGCAGTCGCGATGATCAGCTCCAGAAGGAGCAGGGCGGATTGTGACAAATGTTTGACAGGTCGCTGTTTCATACGAGGATCCTCAGGGACTTTGGCGGATGCGGAGTCTGTGCTCCTGCCCGTTCGTTGTGAAGGAAACAATCAGGGCATCGCCGGATTCGGACGCGGTCACGGTCATCGCGTCCAGGGGAGCAACGGGGCTCCCTGCCGCGGCGGACAAAGCGGTATTGTCCTTTCTCGCAAGAAGCTCGCACAGCTGGCCGTCATGACAGTAGAGCCAGGTGCAGTATTCCTCCCCGTTGATGCTCTGCGACAGGAGGATGGCATCCTGTCCGTCCAGTGTGCCGGACGTGACGGAGCCGGAATCGCGGCTTTGCCGCACCTTCTGCATCAGGTAGGCGCTGGCGGTGCGGGTCTCGTCATTCCGGTTCATCGAGGAAAGAACGTTTTCGTAAACGCCGGTTCCCATGGAAATCAGGAGAACGCCGACCAGAATCAGCGAGGCGAACAGAAGCAGAATGAACAAAAGAGCGGAGGAATGTGGAAGATGCTTTTTTCTCATGGTTTTGCCGAATGTGCCTCCGGGTTCTGCTGATCCTGCTCCAGAATGAAGTATTCCGGGCGAATGTTGGCGGCGACGGGCTGATAAGAGACGCTGAACAGGTTCTCATCATAGGTGAGGCCGTAGTGATCCCTCATGTACTGCAGGTCCGGTGGATACATCCCCTCCAGGGCGTAGCAGGACGTGATGGCGTGTTCCAGGGCATCGCGAAGGGCAAGCTCCTGCTCTCTCCGGGTGCCGGAGCCAAGGCTTCCCGCCATGGATGAGAACAGAAAGGTCCAGAACAGCATCAGGAAAAGAGCCACCAGAAGCATGAAGTTGAAACGTCTTTTTTTTCGTCTCATGAAGCAGAGTTTCCTCCGGTTTTACCCGATGCTCGACATGATGCCCATCAGCGGGAGAATGACGGACAGAAGGATTCCGCCGACCAGAATGGCAAGGAGCGCGACCATGGCGGGTTCGATGCGGGAGAGCGCGGCATCCATGCGGCGGTCTGTCTCGGTGCGGTAGTGACGGGAAATGTAACCCATCACGGTGTCGATGTGCCCGGTCATGGAGGCGACATGGATCATACTGGAATAGAAGCTGGAAAAAATGGCTGCGTCCGCGAGGGCATCGGAAAACGGGCTCCCCGCCTGCAGGGAACGGACGCAGGCATCGATTCTTGCAGCAACGGCGTCATTTTCCACAATATCCCGGCACATGGTCAGAGATTCACAGGGGTCCATGCCGCTGGACTGTGTGAGCTCCATGCCCGCGGCGAAACGGCTGAGCGCGATCTCTTCGGAGAGGTTCCGGGTGAACGGGCACTTCTGAAGGAAGCGCCGGAAGCGTTTCTGACCGGCCTGGGTGCTGTTGAAGTAGAAAAAGAGCACGGCAAGAAGCAGAAACAGCGTGATGAACACGGCATAGTAGCGGGAAAGTGCACTGCTGATGTTCATCAGAACGGCGGCAACGCCGCTCACCGAGGTGCCGAGCTGGCGGAAGACCTGCTCAAAGATCGGAAGGACCCGGGAGAGCAGCACAATGACCAGAACGAACATCATGACCGCCATGATCATCGGGTAACAGAACGCGTCCCGGACCGAGCCGTGAAGCTCATCCTCCGCTTCATAGAAGGAAGAAAGAGACGAACAGACCGCGTCGAGGTGTCCTGTCATTTCACCGATTTTCAGAAGCTGCACGGCATAGAATGGGAACAGACCGCTCTGCCGCACGGCTTCGGAAAGGGAGACACCGCCCATGACAAGGCTTTGAAGAGCACGGTATGCGTCCGCAAGGTCCGTGTTGTCCCGGTCGCGGAGCATGATGTCCAGTCCCTCCGCGGGCGTGATGCCAGCGCCCAGGAGCATGGAGAGCTGTTCGAAGGTATGGGAGAGCTGCTCCTCGTTCAGCGGACGGAGCTTTTGCCGGGCGGAGCCTTTTTTCACGGGATTTTTTGGCACGGAGCTCTTTTTCAGGAAGCGCCTCGGAGCGGAGTCTTTTTTTACAGAGCCTTCGGCTTCCGAAGCCCCGGTACCGTCAGAATGGGAAGCGGTCATGGAGTCCTCACTTTCTTTTCCGAAATATATGGATTCACCCCGAATACGCGGACCCATCCCGCGCGCTGCGGAACGGATCGGGCGGCGGGATTTTCCCCACATTGCAGGACAAGCATCCGCACTGCGGGCAGATGCTTAATACAGATAGCAGGTACGGTACTGCGTTCCGTCGGAAATGAATTTCTTCACTTCCCTCGAGCTCTCGGTGGAGGCGAGGGTCGGATCCATCAAAGACCAGTCGGTGCCGTCGAACCGGATGATGCCGTTTACCCAGCCGATGTCTTCAATATAAGTACTGATCCAGGCGTGGTAGGTGGTTCCGGCATAGCCGATCTCGAGCCTCGTCGGGATGCGCTGGCTGCGGAGCATGGCGGCCATCAGCGCGGAATAGTCAAAGCAGATTCCCTTCCCGCTCTCGAGCACCTCGTCCACATCCGGAAGATACCCGCTCTCTACGGCCTTCGCCTCTTCCCAGTCGTAGGTGACGTGGTTCACCACGTAGTCATAGACCAGTGTGACGGCGTCCAGGTCCGTGTCCGCGGGGGTGACGACCTCGGCGGCCTTCTCCACGGCCCGGGTGTCTTTCGTGAACCAGACGTACTGGTTGGGATAGAGAAACGGCAGATATTCATTCTCCAGGGAAACGGAGAGCGTTGTCTGGTATTCCGTGGAGTACAGTGTGCCTTCCACGTTGGTGTAAACGCCGATGCTGTAGTCCCCGCTCCCGTCGGAAAAGGGAAAAACCTGAAGGCTCCCGTCGGAGGGAAGATCATACGTGTAAGTGATCCGATCCTTCGTCACGACCTGGAGCTTCACCTTGCAGGAATCGCCCGTCCAGGAAGCACAGAAGTACCCGTCCTGTGCATTCGAGACATCGAGGGAGACATTCTTCGTCCCGAGGAGAGTGGTGCCGTCCGCCTCCGGGACGAGAACCCTTGGCGTGTGGTCCCTCGTTCCGTGCATGGAGGACGTATCCGGAGAGGACGCGGTCCCCTTGCTGCACCCGGAGAGGAGCACGGCAAGGCAGAGGACAGTG
>DAIMKA010000188.1:0-1411 GCA_036721955.1 Lachnospiraceae bacterium
TTCTGCAGCCTTTCCTGCATAGAGTGCTGCTCCTGCGTTCAGAAGGACAATGTTCCTTCTGGTTCCGGTGATCGTTCCGTTCAGGATGCCACGGGTAATTTGTGCATTTTCCTGCGCCGTGCCGCCCACGATCTCTTCCTTCGTTCCTCGGGCAAAACCGAAATCCTCCGGCTTGATGACGGACGTCCGGTAAAATCCGTCCCGAAGCTCGCAGACTGTCGTCGGTGCGCTCGCCGAAATTTCATCCAGATGATCCTGACCGTAAACGACGAGGCCCCGGTTTACCCCCAGCGAGCTCAGCACCTTGGCGACCGGCTCCACCAGATACTCATCGTAAACACCGAGGAGGAACATCTCCGGCTTTGCGGGATTGGTCAGAGGTCCCAGAATGTTGAATACCGTCCGGAATCCCAGCTCCTTGCGGATCGGCCCCACGTATTTCATCGCCGCGTGATACTTCTGTGCGAACATGAAACAGAACCCGGTTTCCTCCAGCATCTTCCGGCAAAGCTCCGGGTCCTGCTGAATGTTCACGCCGAGTGCCTCCAGGCAGTCCGCCGTCCCCGAAAGGGAGGATGCCGCGCGGTTGCCGTGCTTTGCCACCTTGACGCCGCCTGCTGCCACCACCATGGCTGCCGTCGTGGAAATGTTGAAGGAATGCGCTCCGTCTCCGCCGGTTCCCACGATTTCCAGAACCTCCATGCCGGGATGCGGAACCGGTGTTGCAAGGGAGCGCATCGCGTAGGCGCAGCCCGAAATCTCATCGATGGTCTCCGCCTTCGTCGATTTCGTGGATAGGGCGGCAAGAAAAGCCGCGTTCTGCGTCGGTGTGGTTTCGCCCTTCATGATTTCCAGCATCGTTTCTCTGGCCTCGTCGTAGGTGAGGTCTTCCTTGTTGACGATCTTGATAATAGATTCCCTGATCATGGCTTCCTCCTTCTGTTCCTTTGTTTCGCAGATTTTCTGCTCCTCTGCACGTTTACCCTTGTTTTTTGTTCTTCTGCTCTTTCGTACTTTTACCCTGCTGTTCTTCTGTGTTGCTGCTCTTCCGTTGTTCTTTTGTTCTTTTGTTCTTTCGTTCTTTCGTTCTGTTGCTCTGTTATTCCGTGTCCTGTTTCTCTGTTCCCCGGTTCTTCTGTGCCGTTGTGCTTCTGTTCTTCCGGAATTTCTGTTTGTAAAAGGCTTCTACAGCTTCAGGAAATTTTCGAGGATCACCGCTCCGTCCGGCGTCATAATGGATTCCGGATGAAACTGCAGCCCGTACACCGGATACTGCACATCCTGTACGCCCATCACTTCGCCGTCTCCGGTCTTCGCAATCACCCTCAGCGTATCCGGCAGGGTGTCCTCCTGCACTGCCAGGGAATGGTATCTGGCTACCGGAATGGTCTCCGGAAGTCCCCGGAAAATG
>DAIMKA010000188.1:1531-4023 GCA_036721955.1 Lachnospiraceae bacterium
CCGAGGCACACGCCCAGGATCGGGATTTTCGTCCGGAGTCTTCGCACCACGTCCTCGCAGATGCCCGCGTCCGCAGGCCGCCCCGGCCCCGGTGAAATGATGATTTTCTCCGGTGCCAGATTTTCAATCTCGTCCACCGTCATTTCATCGTTCCGGATCACACGGATTTCCGGCCGGATCGCTCCCACCATCTGGTACAGGTTGAAGGAAAAGCTGTCATAGTTGTCAATCAGCAAGATCATTGGCCGCCTCCAGAGCCGTCACCACGGCTTTTGCTTTGTTGATGCATTCCTGATATTCCTTCTCCGGAACGGAATCCGCCACAATTCCCGCGCCGCTGCGGATGAACACCTTTCCGTTTTTCTTGTAGGCAATGCGGATGGCAATGCAGGTGTCCATGTTCCCGGCGAAATCAAGATATCCGATGGCTCCGCCGTAAATTCCGCGCTTGTTGTTCTCCAGATCGTTGATCAGCTGGCAGGCCCGGATCTTCGGAGCTCCCGAGAGCGTCCCGGCGGGAAGGATCGAATCCACCGCGTCCAGTGCGTCCAGATCCTCCCGGATCTGTCCCCGCACCGTGGAGCCGATGTGCATGACGTGGGAAAACCGCAGAACTTCGTGATAGCGTTCCACCTGAACGGAGCCGAATTCCGAAATCTTCCCGATGTCGTTCCGTCCGAGATCGACCAGCATGTTGTGCTCGGCGAGCTCCTTTTCATCAGCGAGAAGTCCTTTTTCCAGTTCCCGGTCCTCCTCCGGCGTCTTGCCCCGCGGTCTCGTCCCGGCAAGAGGAAAGGTGTGCAGGACGCCGTCCTCGAGCTTGACCAGCGTCTCCGGCGATGCCCCCGCCACTTCCACGTCTGTCCCGGAGAAGTAGAACATGTACGGGGACGGATTCAGGGTCCGCAGAATCCGGTAGCAGTTGAGAAGGCTTCCCTCGTATTCTCCCTCCAGCCGGTTCGACAGAACGATCTGGAAAATATCCCCTTCCTTGATGTGGTGCTGGGCCTTCCGGACCATGCCGCAGTAGTGCTCCCGGTCGAAAAGCGGACGGATTTCCGATTTCAGGATGCCTGCCGGTTCCTCCTTCTCCTTCCCGGTGCGGATGAGCCGCGCCAGGTTCTCCAGCTCACGCTCCGCCTTCCGGTAAGAGGTCTCCGCCTCCGCAAGATCAATGTTGACGATCAGAATGATCTTCTGGCGGAGGTTGTCAAACGCGATTACCTTGTCGAACAGCATCAGGTCCACGTCCTTGAAATTCTCCGTGTCCTCCGCGTCAAGGCGAAGTGACGGTTCGGAATATTTCAGATAATCGTAGGAAAAATAACCGACCAGTCCTCCGGCAAACGGAGGAAGGAAGGAAAGCCGCGGTGCCCGGTACTCCTTCAGGATCTGCCGGATGGTCGCTCCCGGATCGCTCGTCTCAAAGGAAAGCGCTCCTGCCTTCATATGCCCGTTCAGACAGGTGATCTCCATCGTCGGATCAAAGCCGAGGAACGTGTACCTTCCCCACTGCTCCTGGGCCTCCGCCGATTCCAGAAGGTAACAGTGATCCGATATGTTCTTGAGTTTACGAAGGCCCTGAATCGGCGTGTACAGGTCAGCGAGAATTTCCGTGCTGACCGGGAGCCGCCGGTACTCTCCTGTCTCCGCATAGGCTCTGGCTTCTTCCAGAGAAGGTCTGATCTTCATTCCGCAGATGCTCCTTTCCTAATATAAAAAGACCGTCCCTGACGGAACTCATTCCGAGTTCCATCAAGGACGATCTGAATACTCCACAGTCGCGGTGCCACCTTGATTCACAGATACCGAAAAAGACTCTCTTCTCTGTGCTCTTAACTGGATACCAACATATCCACGGCAACTGACGTATGCCCTACGTCGCGAAATACTCACCCTCCCGGTTACGGATCCATCCTTCCCTGCACATTCCTCACAGGATTGCATTCTCCGAATACGGTCTCCGGCTTTCCTCGCGCCCTCAGCGGTCCATTTGCAGGCAGGTGCTACTGCCGGGTTCCCATCCTCCCCGGCTCTCTGGGAGTTCCTTTGCATGCGTTATATCCGCTTCATCGGTTTAAAGTGTTATCAAATTGTTGTGCTTATGATACTGCCGCCTTTTACAAAATGCAAGCAGTATTTTTTATTAAAATCATTTTTATTCAAATCGTTTTTAATAAAATGTACTTGAATGAATTATGTCACCTTCTTGTGCTGTATTCATGTATGCAGGCGGTATTTCAGGAACAAAATAGATTCCCTGTGCTCTCCATCCGCGCATCACAACTTCTACTGTCCCCCAGAGAGCTCCCCATCCGATTGGAAATGCCCTCTGTCCGTCAGATCAGATTAGCCAACGAGCGCATCACCAGATCGACATCCTGATTCTCCAACTCCTGAATGATATGCAGGTACGTCTTCTGCGTTGTCGTCATGCTGGCATGGCCCAACCTTCTGTACAGCCAATTCCAAGTCAAGATCGTGAAGCCCGT
>DAIMKA010000189.1:0-3979 GCA_036721955.1 Lachnospiraceae bacterium
GATGGAGCACGTTCTCGAGGGCGGGAGCGTTTCGGAGGAGGATGTGCGGCGGCTTATCGCCCGGCGGAAACTGTTCCCGGTCTACTGCGGAAGCGCCCTGAGAGACGAGGGAACGATGAACCTTCTGAAGGGCCTGGAACTCTTTACCGGATGGAGCGGCGGGACGGCTTTACAACCTTCTTCGGACCCGGCATCCGCGTCCGTGCAGGAACAGAACGGGGAAAACGGCAACACCGGTGCTGCCTCATTCGGCAAAACCGCCTTCGCGGATTCTGCCTCAGCGAAGCATAAGGCTGATTTTGGCGCCCTTGTCTATAAGATCACCCGGGAGAATGGAACCCGCCTTACCTGGATGAAGATTACAAGCGGGACGCTTTCCGTGCGGGACAGTGTGCGGGAGGCGGTTCCGCATGCGGCCGAGGGACCCCTGCAGGAGAGCGGGGATCCGGGTGACGGCACTGCCGCGGAGGAGGAAGAACCCTCTGAAGAAAAAGAGACGGAAGAGAAGATCAGTGAGCTTCGTCTGTACTCCGGTGACCGGTATGAAGCGAAAACCAGTGTGAGCGCCGGAGAAATCGTGGCGGCAGCCGGACTTTCCTATACAAGTGCGGGGGACGGCCTTGGCAGGGAAGAGAGCCGGAAAGAGGAGATTCTGACGCCGATCATGACGAGTACGGTGACGGCGACGGACCGCTTCGGGAAGCCGGTGGACGATTTTACCTTGATGAAGGCACTCCGTGAGCTGGAGGAACAGGAGCCGATGCTGCAGGTTTCGAAGGAAGAAGAGACCGGCGACATCACCGTGCGGATCATGGGTGCGGTTCAGATTGAAATTCTGAAAAATCTCCTGCGGGAGAAGCATGACCTCCGGGCGCAGTTCGGGCCGGGGAGCATTGTCTATCAGGAGACCATCCGGCGGCCCGTGGAGGGCGTCGGGCATTTCGAGCCGCTGCGGCATTACGCGGAGGTACATCTTCTGCTGGAGCCAGGTGAGGAGGGAAGCGGCATCACGTTCGAGAACCGCTGCATTCCAAATACGCTGGACCGCAACTGGCAGAATCTGATTCTCTCCCAGCTCTCCGTAAAGAGCTTCAAAGGTGTGCTCACGGGATCGGGGCTTACGGATGTGAGAATCTGTCTGCTCGGCGGCAAGGCGAGCAAAAAGCACACCTCCGGCGGAGATTTCCGGAAGGCTGCCTATGCGGCTGTGCGGCAGGGCCTGATGATGGCGGAGAACATTCTGCTGGAGCCGGTCCTGAATGTGACGCTGGAGCTTCCCGCGGAGAATGTCGGCCGCGCGATGACGGACATCAGCATGATGCACGGGATGTGCCGGCCCGCGGAGTTTCGGGGGGAAGAGGCCGTTCTGGAAGGCAAGGTTCCTGCCTCGGAGCTCGGAGACTATGCGGCAAAGGTCGCGGGCTATACCGGAGGACGCGGGAGACTTTCCGTTTCCTGGAAGGGATATGAACCCTGCCACAATGCGCGGGAGATCATTGAGGAAAAGGGGTATGACCCGGATGCGGACCGCAGGAATCCGACCTGGTCGGTTTTCTGTTCGCACGGAGCGGGAACCGTGGTTCCATGGGACCAGGTGAGGAATTACATGCACGTGGACACGGGCTGGCAGCCGGAGAGGGAAGACGGGCCGTACCGTTCGGATGATTATTACACCTTCCAGGCATCTCACACGGAGGATCTGCAGCTGGATCGCGCGCAGGAGGACGAGGAAGAGCAGGACCATGCGGCTCATCGCGGGAAGGTCCGGGATTTCAAGGAGCGGCAGCAGGCTTTCCGCTCCGAAGAGGAGGAATTAAAGCGCATTTTCGAGAAGACCTACGGTCCGGTCCGGGAGAATCTTCATCATCCGGACAATGTGCGCCGGGGAACGGTCCTTCCGTCGGAGGAAGATGAAGGAGAGAACGGTCCGACGGAGGACAGCAGCGGCCGTGGATCCGGGCGGAATCCAGGGGGAGATCCGGATTCCGCAAAACGGACGGGGCAGAACGATTCGACGCGTGCGGAGAAACACGCCGGACAGTACGGTTCCGGGCAACGGACGGGCCGGAAGTCCACCGGGAAGGAGATTCAGGAATTCCTTCTCGTGGACGGCTACAATATTATTTTTGCCTGGGAAGAGCTGAAGGAACTGGCGGGAACGGACATCAAGTCCGCAAGGGACCGGCTTCTTGACCTGATGTCGGACTATGCCGGTTACTCCGGCGTCAATGTGATCGTGGTGTTCGATGCCTACCGCGTTCCGGGAGGAAACGGAGAAGTGTACCGCTACCACAACATTGATGTGGTTTTCACGAAGGAGGCAGAGACCGCGGACCTTTATATTGAGAAAACCGCACACCGGCTCTCGAAGAACAACCGGGTGACCGTGGCGACGGGAGATTTTGTGGAGCAGGTGATTATTTTCGGCGCGGGGGCCTTCCGGCTCTCACCGCGGGGCCTTCTGGAACAGATTCTGTTCGCGGGAAGGGAGCTCCGGGAGAAGTATCTGACGGAATAGCGCACTCGAAGATGCCCGATGGCATCTTCTCCTGCTTGGAGCGGGCCCGGAAACGTGCCCCGCTCCCGCATCAGAGAATTCGCCTTCGCGAATTCTCTTCGCGCACTCGAAGAAAACACACTGGAAGAAATCCAGCAGGTGGAATGAGGAAAAATAAAAATGATACAGAAGAAATGCAGGAAGGAGCAGAGTACGCAGGGAAGAAGGTTCTCGAATGAAGAACTCAGGGCCCTGATTGTACCGTTGCTTTTCGAGCAGTTTCTGAATCTGCTGGTCGGGATGGTCGATATGGTTATGATCTCCGGGGCAGGGGAGGCGGCAATTTCGGGAGTCTCGATTGTCAATGAGATCAACAATCTGGCCATTCAGGTGCTGGGAGCCATCGGAGGCGGAGGTGCGGTCATTATTTCGCAGTACCTTGGCTTTCGGGACAGGAAAACGGCAAATCGTTCTGCCAGCCAGCTGTTCACATTGACGCTCCTGATTTCCGTCTTTACGGGAGCGGTATGCGTCATTTTTCATACGCAGATTCTGCAGGTGCTGTACGGAAGCGTTGAAGCGGATGTCATGGAGAGTGCGAAGACGTATTTCTGGATCACGGCGCTTTCTTTCCCGTTTCTGGGACTGTATAACAGCGGGACGGCAATTTTCCGTTCCATGGAACAGACGAAGGTAACCATGTACGCGTCCGTTTTGATGAACGGCATCAACATCATCGGCAATTACATCGGCGTTTATCTGCTGCATCAGGGTGTGGCAGGCGTTGCGGTTCCGACGCTGGTTTCCCGTATGGCGGCCGCTGCGCTGATGCTGGGGCTGTGCCTCGGGAAAAAATATGAGCTTCACGCCGAGGTGCGTGGCATTCTGCGGTGGGACGCCTTCATTCAGCACAAGATCATTTCGATTGCGCTTCCGAATGGTGTGGAGTCGGGACTTTTTCAGGTGGGGAAAATTCTGGTTTCTGCCATTGTCGCGACCTTCGGAACGGCGCAGATTGCGGCAAATGCAGCGGCGGGCGGCCTTACGTCTCTTTGTTATACGACGGAATGCGCCATGCAGCTTGCGATTGTCACGGTCATCGGACAGTGTGTCGGGGCCAATGATTACGCAGAGGCGCGGTACTATGTGAAAAAGATGATGCGGATTGCCTGGATTCTTGCCATTTCCTCCAATGCGCTTCTAATGGCGGTTTTCCCGGTGGCCATCCGGATTTACGGACTTTCTTCCGGAACGGAGCAGATCGCGCGGACGATCACGCTGATGGAATGCGTGGCAATCGCGCTGATCCATGCACCTGCGTTTGTACTGCCCTGTGCACTGCGGGCGGCAGGAGACGCGAAGTTTACCATGTATTTCGGTGTCATTTCGATGTTTCTGGCACGGGTTGGCTGTGCCTGGCTTCTGGGACGGGTGTTCGGCCTCGGAGTCGTCGGAACGAGAATTGCCATGTATCTGGACTGG
>DAIMKA010000190.1:0-3941 GCA_036721955.1 Lachnospiraceae bacterium
GAATCTCATTGGCATTCCCATTATTGTTCGAAATCGCATCGAAAGAACAGGCACCAATGCAGCGCCCGCACCCCTTACAAATGTCCGGATTGATCCATGCCTTTCCTGTCTCATAGCTGATGGCATCGGAACCGCATTCCTTCGCACAGCGGCGGCAGCCGCGGCACAGCTCCTCATTGACATGCGGCTTTCCGGAGTTATGCTGCTGCATCTTGCCGGCGCGGGAACCGCAGCCCATACCGATGTTCTTCAGCGTGCCGCCAAAGCCCGTCGCCTCATGTCCCTTGAAATGTGTCAGGGAAATGAAGACATCCGCATCCATCACGGCACGGCCGATGTATGCCTCCTTGCAGTATTCTCCGTTCCGCACCGGAACCACCACATCATCCGTTCCTTTCAGGCCGTCGCCGATGATGACCTGACATCCGGTCGTGATGGTGTTGAATCCGTTGATGTTCGCACAGTCCATGTGCTCCAGTGCATTCCTGCGGCTCCCCGGATACAGCGTGTTGCAGTCCGTGAGGAACGGAAGTCCCTTCTGTTCCTTGACAAGATCCGCAACCGCCTTGGCATATTGCGGCCGCAGGTAGGCAATGTTGCCGAGCTCACCGAAGTGCATCTTGATCGCAACAAATCTTCCCTCCATGTTGATCGTGCCGATCCCGGCGGCCCGGCACAGCTTCTTCAGCTTCTCCGGAAGCGGAGTTCCAAGGTGTGTTCTGAAATCTGTAAAAAATACGTCTGCCATTTTTATACCTCCCTGAGGCAAAATTCGCGAAGGCGATTTTGCCGAATGCGGCAGCCGGTGCGTCAGCACCGATGCGTGTTTGAATGCGAGCGCATCGGCGATCACATTCAAACCTCTCCCTTCGTCTGCGGTGTTTCCTGACCTGTCCCGCAGCCCATCATAAAACATTCTTTGTATCGGCTCCGCCCCGCCGATTTTCCATGCGGGTCATCTGTCTGCGGAGCAATTCACTTTTCAGCATCTTCCACCCGTTCAGGATTTCCGGTCTGCCAGAATCTCGTCCGCCACGTACACGCCGCTTGCCGACGCATGAGACAGCGAATGCGTCACACCGCTTCCGTCCCCGATGATGAACAGCCCCGGATAACGGGTCTCCAGACGGTCATTCAGAGAGACCTCCATATTGTAGAACTTCACCTCCACGCCGTACAGAAGCGTATCCTCATTCGCTGTTCCGGGTGCAATCTTATCCAGTGCATAGATCATTTCAATGATGCCGTCCAGGATTCTCTTCGGCAGGACGAGTGAAAGATCACCAGGCGTTGCCCGGAGCGTCGGAACAACCCGTCCCTCGTCAATCCGCTTCTGGTTGCTGCGGCGCCCGCGCTCCAGATCTCCGAAGCGCTGCACGATGACGCCTCCGCCCAGCATATTGGAGAGTCTGGCAATGCTCTCGCCGTATCCGTTGCTGTCCTTGAACGGTTCCGAGAAATGCTTTGAGACAAGAAGGGCAAAGTTGGTATTGCCGGTCTTTTTCTCCGGGTCTTCGAAGCTGTGTCCGTTGACGGTCACGATTCCGTTCGTGTTCTCATTGACAACAATGCCGTTCGGATTCATGCAGAACGTCCGGACGTTGTCCTCGAATTTCTTCGTGCGGTATACGATTTTGCTCTCATACAGCTCATCCGTGATGTGGGAGAAAATTTCCGCAGGGAGTTCCACGCGCACACCGATGTCCACGCGGTTGGATTTCGTCGGGATTTCCAGCTCCCGACAGACATGCTCCATCCACTTGGAGCCGCTCCTGCCGACCGAAACCACGCACCGGTCCGCTCTCGCGCAGCCTCCCTCATACGTCACCTCATAGCCGCCGTCCAGGACACGGATCGTCTCCACCGGCGTGCGGAAGAAGAAATCCACGCGCTCTTTCATCTCACGGTACAGATTCTCCAGCACCACGTAATTGATATCCGTCCCGAGATGCCGCACCGAAGCCTCCAGGAGCGTGAGCTGATTCTGCATGCAGAGCTTCTTGAATGCTCCGCTCCCCGCGGTGGAGTAGAGCTTCGTCCCTTCTCCGCCGTGACTCATGTTGATCGCATCGACGTACTCCATCAGCTCCGTTGCCTTCTCTCTGCCGATGTACTCGTACAGAGATCCTCCGAAGTCATTGGTGATGTTGTATTTTCCGTCCGAAAAGGCTCCCGCGCCGCCGAAGCCGTTCATAATGGCACAGGTCGGACATTTGATGCAGGTCTTTACCGTGGTTCCGTTGATGGGGCACTTTCTCTTCTCCAGAGGATTGCCCGACTCAAATACGGCAATCCGGACATCCGGATCTCTGGTCATCAGCTCGTAGGCACAGAAAATTCCTCCCGGCCCTGCTCCGACAATAATGACATCATAATGTTTGTTTTCCACATTTCCTCCTTTTGCTGCTCTCCCTCTCCCCGGATATACAGCCTGTGTTTCACTTTGATCCCGCAGTGCTTTTCATTCTGTTCTCCGCCGCAGGCTTTTTCCATTTTATATCTCGCTGTGGCAGCCTGCTCTTTTTCCAAAAGGTCCTGCACAAGTCAGCATTTCTTCAGAAGTTTTCTCAGGTACACTTCCGTCACCCCCACGCTGATGATCGTGGACAAGATATCCGAACACGGCTGTGCCAGCTCGATTCCCGCGATTCCGAACAGACGCGGCAGAAGAAGAATCAGCGGAATAAAGCAGACGCCTGCCCGGAGAGCCGCAAGGAAGGTTGCCCTGCCGCTCACGCCGATGCTCTGGAACAGCATGCCGGCCGCAATGGAATAGCTGAGGAACAGGCAGGAAATCGCCTGATAGCGAAGGGCCGCCGCACCGATTGCGACGACATCCGCGTCATCCCGGAACCAGGATACAATCGGAGCCGGAACCGCAATGCAGATCACCGCCATCACGCTCAGCATCAGCGTGCCTGCAAGCACCGTGAACCGGAAGGCCTGTACCACACGCCGGTACTTTTTCGCGCCGTAATTGAAGGCAGACACCGGCTGAAAGCCCTGCCCGACGCCGATGGCAACGGCAGAGATGAAGAAGGTCACCTTGCTGACAATGCCCATCGCGGCAATCGCGGCATCGCCGTACAGCGCCGCCTGATGGTTCAGAAGAATGGTGGTGAAGCTGTTCAGCCCCTGACGGATCAGACTCGGAAAGCCTGCCGCCAGAATATCCATCACTACTCTGGAATCCCGCGCGAAATAGCGAAGCCGGAAGCGGCTGATCGTCTTGTCCCCGCGGAACATCGCAAGAAGAATGAGGAAGCTGATCAGCTGCGACACCGCCGTGCTGATCCCCGCTCCCGCAACACCGAGCTCCAGTCCGAACATCAGGACCGGGTCGCCGATCATGTTCAGGATTCCTCCGGTCATCAGTCCGATCATGGCGTAGAACGCCCGCCCCTCATACCGGAGAATGTTGTTCAGAACGCAGCTCGCGGACAGAAGCGGTCCGGCAATGAGAACCCACAGCACATACTGCCTTGCATAGGGAAGAATCGTCTCCGTACTCCCGAGAAGCCGGAGAAGAGGATCCATGAAAAGAAGGCCCAGTACAGAGACAGCTGCTCCCGCCGCCAGGGACAGAAACAGGCTGGTGGACGCATAGGTCTTCACCAGCTCCTCGCGCTTCTCGCCGAGCTTTCTGGAGATATTGCTCCCGGCACCGTGGCCGAACATGAAGCCGAAGGCCTGGTAAATTGCCATCAGTGAGAACACGACACTCACGGCCCCTGCCGCAGAGGTTCCCTCCCGGCTGACGAACCACGTATCTGCCGTATTGTAAATATTGGTGACCATCATGCTGACGATGGTCGGAGCCGCCAGTGTCAGAATCAGCCGCGAAACCGGCGTTTCCGTCATTTTGCGGTATTGGGCATCGGCATTTTTCTGCGCCGCGTGCCCGCCCGCGCACTTGTCATTTCTCATCTATCTTCCTACCA
>DAIMKA010000191.1:0-2036 GCA_036721955.1 Lachnospiraceae bacterium
TCGAATCGCGTCGCGAACAGAGTACATAAGGCGTTGGAAATAAGGCAGAAATGTTTTGTTTCCAACATTTTTTTACCGTGAATTTCGGCTAAAATGCGATTGAATCGAATTATAGCCGAAAAAGGAGACGGATATGCAGTATATAAAGCGCGATCTTACGAAGAAGGTGCAGGAATTATCACAGGAATATGCGTGCATTCTGATTACCGGGCCGAGACAGGTGGGGAAAAGTACGCTGTTCCAACATATTAAAGATGAAAACCGTGAAGAGGTGACCTTGGATGATTTGGAAGAACGAGCCCTGGCCAAACGAGACCCGGCCATGTTCCTGCAACTTCATGGGACGCCGATTCTGATTGATGAAGTGCAATATGCGCCGGAACTATTCAGTTATATCAAGATTGCAATTGATAAAGGTGCAGCTCCGGGATCCTTTTGGCTTACAGGTTCGCAGAGCTTTCATTTAATGGAACTGTCCCGGGAATCCTTGGCCGGGAGAGTGGCGATTCTCAGACTGTCAGGGCTGTCACAGAATGAATTGTATGGAAAAGGAGAACAAGAACCTTTTTGTCTGGAAATAGAACGGTTAAAAGAAAGACGGACTGTCAGGAAACCAGCTGATACTGCGGAAATTTTTCGGAGGATATGGGAAGGTTCCATGCCGGGGCTCCGAAGCGGAAAGTACAGGAACCGGGATGTATTTTACAGCAGCTACCTGCAGACCTACGTGGAAAGGGATGTATCAGATCTTATTGACGGAGTGGATAAGCTGCAGTTTCAGGATTTCATCCGCGCGGCAGCATGCAGGATCGGCGATGTATTGAATGTGCACAGCATTGCGGAGGATGTCGGAATTGCAGACGAGACGGCCAAACGCTGGCTTAAGGTTCTGGAAAAATCGGATGTGATTCTGCTGTTAAGACCGTACAGCAACAATGCGCTGAACCGTACAATTAAAGCTCCGAAGCTGTATTTTTTTGATACGGGACTGGTAGCCTATCTAACGAAATATTCAACACCGGAGATTCTTCAAAATGGAGCACTGGCAGGACATATTTTTGAAAACTATGTGGTTATGGAGATCATAAAAACATATAACAACTGCGCGAGGGAGTGCCTTCTGTGGTATTACAGAGACCGTGATAATAAAGAAGTGGACATGGTGTTCGAAAGTGATGGCCAGGTGCATCCATTGGAAATCAAAAAATCAGTTAATCCGGGAGCGGAAATCACAGGAGCGTTTAAGGTGCTCGATAAGGGAACGGTTCCGAGAGGAAAAGGCGCAGTTTTGTGTATGAGGCCGGGGCTGACAGCGGTTGACGCGAATAATTTTGTTGTACCGGTATGGTATATCTGAAAATCCGAGGATGATGGATTCAAGTGTCATCCTCGGATTTTTAAGAAGAGAAAAATGAAATTGTTCTTGGAAGTTCGGACTGGGCGGACAATGGATTCGCTCATAAAAAGGACGGTTTGTTATTTGGAGCCTGTTACAAGCGGGATAAACGCGTAATGTTTTCTAACATAGACAAATAATGCATTCATGTTTATAATAGCAAACATTACAAGGACGGTGAATAAGATGAAGAAGGCGGCATACAATGTACTTCCTGGTACAGAGGAAATTCTGAAAACAATGGGCGAGCAGATCAAGCTTGCCAGACTCAGGCGCAGGTTGTCAGCTGAACTGGTGGCGGAGCGTGCAGGAATCAGCCGGGCCTCTTTGTGGAAGGTGGAAAAGGGTGATCCGGCGGTAGCCATGGGAATCTATGCAGCGGTTTTGCATGCCCTGAACAATCTTGACGAGGACCTTTTGCTTGTTGCAAAGGATGATAAGTTGGGCAGACAGCTGCAGGATTTGAATCTGATCACAAGGAAACGTGCACCGAGGAGGACGAACTGATGGCATCAAATCAGAAAACTATCTTCGTTTACGATGATTTTAGTTCAGAGACTCCGATTCTGATGGGTACACTTTATGTAAATATTATCAAAGGCGGAGAATTTTATTCCTTTGAGTATGGTGACGAACTATC
>DAIMKA010000191.1:2046-2373 GCA_036721955.1 Lachnospiraceae bacterium
GTACACGATTTAGCGAGTCTGTGTGGTTTGAATGTTCCGGAAGCAAAGCTTGAGAAATTTTCTAATCTCGGGAGCACTTATCTGATAAAGCGGTTTGATCGTATTTTGAACAGACGAGTGCACTTCGCTTCTGCTATGACGCTTCTTGGAAAAACGGATGGAGCATCTGCTGCAGACGGAACAAGCTATCTGGATATGGCTGCCTTCATTAAATCCTGCGGCGCACAGCCAAAGCAGGATTTAATTGAACTTTGGAAACGAATCGTTTTCAACATGGCTGTCACTAATACGGATGATCATCTGCGAAATCATGCTTTTATTCTTGCG
>DAIMKA010000191.1:2432-3915 GCA_036721955.1 Lachnospiraceae bacterium
AGAAAACTGGGAAAAGACAGCTGCAGCTTACGGATTAGCCCGTCGGCAGATTGAGGAAATGAGACCTGCATTTAGTGCCTGCTATTGATGGCACTCTCTTTTGCCCTGGAAACTGCGGGTTTTAAAATTCCCAGTATGTTTCAGATATTTCGGCATCTGCCAAGGTCAGAACCCATGACTGTTTTTTGAAATAAAAAACACAGGCAGGACACGGAAGCGACACAGAGTTTTCACAGCTGACGGATATATTGAAAGCCTGATCCGCATAAATCATCTGGAAAGATCAGACGAAGCCAATCAGTAAATCAGCCATTGGACAAAGGAGAACTCTATGATGAAAAAATCAGCAGTTATGGCGGTCATTGCAGTACTTACGCTGTCTGTATCCGCATGTGGCAATACCGGCAGTGCGGGAGCCGGAACGACAAAGGCATCCTCAGATGCGGCAGCGGCAGAAGAGAATGGTTCCTCCGGGGAGAAGCCGGGCAATCCGCCGGAGGAAAAGGATGGTTCGAAGGACGAGCAGGGAAATCCGCCGGACGGAAACGGAGGCCCGGGGGACGAACAGGGAAATCCGCCGGACGGAAAAGGCGGCTCCGGAGATCAGAAGGGAAATCCGCCGGATGGAAACGGAGGCCCGGGTGGTGCGCCGGGAGGCAATGCCTCGGAGGTGGTTTACAGCGGCGCAACGGAAATTACTTCCGCGGCAAGCGAGGACGGACAGACGTATTCTTCGGATACTGCGGATCAGAGTGCACTGATGATCACTGCCGGAGACGATGTCACGATTTCGAATGCAACTGTGAGTAAAACCGGTGATTCCGATGGCGGGGACAACTGCAACTTCTATGGTCAGAATGCTGCAGTGCTCGTGAAGGACGGGACCACGGCAACAATTACCGGAGCGACGATTACTTCTGACGCGAACGGGGCAAATGGTGTATTCAGCTATGGCGGCAATGGCGGACAGAATGGTGAGGACGGCGATGGAACGAAGGTGATCATTCGTGACAGCACCATTACGACAACCGGCGACGGATCCGGCGGCATCATGACGACAGGCGGAGGAACGACAGAGGCTTCGGATCTGACGGTTCATACCAGCGGACAGTCCTCTGCGGCAATCCGGACGGACCGGGGCGGCGGAACGGTTACGGTTGATGGCGGAACCTATACCACGGATGGCCTCGGCTCCCCGGCGATCTATTCCACAGCGGATATCACGGTCTCCAACGCGGCGCTCACCTCCAATCTCTCGGAAGGAACCTGCATTGAAGGGCTGAATTCCATTACGCTGAACGACTGTGATCTGACGGCAAACAATACGAAGTGCAACGGGAATGCAACCTTCTGCGATTCGATCATGATCTATCAGTCCATGTCCGGCGATGCGGCCAGCGGGACTTCATCCTTCACGATGAACGGCGGATCGCTGACCAGTAAGAACGGTCATGTCTTCCATGTGACGAATACAGATGCTGTG
>DAIMKA010000192.1:0-3892 GCA_036721955.1 Lachnospiraceae bacterium
GGCAGATACCGGGCCTTCAAATTGAAATGTGCAAACTTATTACAAATGGAAAGAGGCATCACGGCGTATCGCTCGTGATGCCTCTTTCTGCAAGGGGAAAAGGAAAACTCCAAATTTTATAATGGAGTTTTTATCGTCTCAGAACGGTCGGCGGAGGGGGGTGCCGATCCGTTCAGCGTAGGCGTTTGATAATCACAGGAAGGAGAACTTCTTTTGTTTAATTCGTTTGGTTCTCTTTCCTTGTGATGATTGTATGATACCAGTACCTCTGATATAATACGTGCCAGAATTCAAAAAAAACTGGCCAAAATCTGGAATGCGGATTTCGGGCCAGAGACACCGAATATACCGCAAACGTTGAAAAGAGGTACTCCATGAGACCAATTTACGAGTCGATCCCCAATGATCTGGAGATTTATTATCGGCCATCAAAGCATTTTAATCCTCACATTCATGATCTGGTGGAGATTGTCTATGTCCTGTACGGCACATTGGAGATCGGAATTGACGAGGAACTCTTCCATATGGAAAAGGGAGATCTCGCCATTGTGTTCCCCGGCAAGATTCATCATGCGCAGTGTTTTGGGGATCCGAAGACATGTGCGAGTCTTTATCTTCTGTCGGCGCTTTCCCTTGCGGGAGATTTTGCCCAGAAGCTGTCGGATGCACAGCCGTCCAACCCGGTGATCCCGGCGGCGCAGGTGGATGAGGATACGAAATATGCGCTTCGCCGTCTGTATCATGAATATGGAATGGATGAGAAGGGCGTGCGGCTTCGTCAGACCGTGAAGGTTCCTTCCTTAAATGAAAAGGCTCCGGCCAATGTGCTGCGGGAGACGGAGAGAATTGTGAAGCAGTCCTTTGTCCAGCTGATTCTGGCAAGGAGCTTTCCGAAGCTCCATCTGATCGAGCGCCCGGATGAGAGCCAGGCAGATCTGGTTCATCAGATTGTTGCATATACGGCGGCACATTTCCGCGAGCCGATGACGCTGACCAGCATGGCGGAGCATCTGTATGTGAGCCCGTACACGATTTCGCGGATTTTCTCCTCGGTGTTTTCAACGAATTTCAACGGTTATCTGAATGAGATGCGCCTGGACTGTGCGTGCGGCATGCTGCACTACAGTGACCGGTCTGTCACGGAGACCTGCATCGATTCCGGTTTCGAGTCGCAGCGGACCTTCAACCGTGTTTTTCGTGAGAAAATGCACATGTCGCCCCGCGAATACCGCGCGAAGGTGCGGGAAGCGGACCTTGCTCAGAGTGAAGAGAACAGAGAAAGAGAGGAGGATGCCGGTTAAGGGATTCTCCTCTTGAATGAAAAGCGGATCAGATCCGGAATGTGCGGAAGGCTTTGACCGATGAGCATGCGGTGCGTACCCGGCCGTGCAGCAAAAGGCTGACGAGACCGCTCAGCAGGCCGAATCCGGATGTTACGCGTGTTCGCCCGCGTAGCGGCAGAGCGCTTCGAAGGTTTCCTGGCTGATGTCGTGCTCAATCTTGCAGGCATCTTCCCTCGCCCGCTCCGGGCAGACGCCGATCTTCACGAAGAAGTCGGTCAGAGCCTTGTGCCTGGTATAAATCCGGCTCGCAATCTCCATGCCCGCGTCGGTCAGAACCAGCATGCCGGCGGCATCGGTTGTCAGATACTGGTTCTCGCGAAGCCGTTTGGTGGCGTTGGAAACGCTGGGCTTGGAAATGCCGAGCTGTTCTGCCACGTCTGTGGAACGGACATAGCCCTGCCGTTCATGAATCATAAGAATTGCTTCCAGATAATCCTCTGCGGATCTGCCGATGGTCATCATTTATACCTCGCTGAAAGTGACATATCGATGCCACTTTTAAACGAATCTTCCCTGCCGCGGCGGACGCGGCCTTTGAGATCTGTGCCGTCCGGGCACCAGTCAAACTCATAAGTTAACAATTGTTAGCATCAATTAACAAGAAGATATCATCTTTCCCGGCAAAAAACAAGTCGGAATCCCGGAAGAAGGCTGCGGGGGCGGGCTGGTGTAAAACTTTTTGCGGGAAAGCGAAGAAATCAAGAAAAGAGGTACCGGGGCTGGGGTGCGTTGACATGTCAGGAAGAAGAAGCCTACAATGAGTTGAAAATTTTGAGTTGAAAACTTTGAAAAAGACCGGTGACGCCGGGCGGAGGTATTATGCTGGAACAGATTTCGATTTTCTCGGAGAATGAGAAGGGTGCGCTCAGTAAGATGACGGATATTCTGATGGCGAACAACATCAACCTGCAGGCGATGATTGTCAATGACAGTGCGGAGTTCGGAATTGTCCGTTTCCTTCTGGAGGACAGCAAAAAGGCGCAGAAGATTCTGGAGAAGGCCGGATACCTGTGCCACGCCGACAGCGTTTATGCGGCGGTGATCTCGGATGAGGTCGGAGGACTGAATGCCCTTCTGAAGGCGATTGCGGAAGCGGGGATCAACATCGATTACATTTACATGTCCCATGACCGCGCGAGCGGAGAACCGATCGCGGTGTTTCATTCACAGGACATAGAGGGTGTGGAGGAAGCGCTGACCTGGCGCGGATACCGGATGATCTGAGAACGGAAGACGAGGTGGCGTCATGCAGGATCTCACACAGAAGACACTGAAGAAGGAAACGGTTTTTGACGGACAGATCCTCCATGTCCGCCGGGATGAAGCGAGGATGCCGGACGGGCAGATTGTCGAGCGGGAAGTAGTGGAGCACCCGGGCGGAGTCGGAATTGCGCTGGAGGATGAGGACGGCAGATTCTATGTCGTGCGGCAGTGGCGTTATGCACAGGAGCAGGAGACTCTGGAGTATCCCGCCGGCAAAAAGGAAAAGGGCGAGGATCCGCTCATGACCGCGCAGCGTGAGATCGTGGAGGAGACCGGATATGAGGGGACGGACTGGAAGTATCTGGGCTCCATGATGCCGACACCGGCGTATGATACGGAAGTCATTGAGCTGTACTATGCCAGGAAGGGAGCATTCCGCGGCCAGCATCTGGACAGCGATGAGGAGCTGGACGTGAAGACCTGCTCGCTGGAGGAACTGACGGAAGGAGTTCTTACCGGATCCATCCGGGATGCCAAGACCATGTATCTGACGCTTCTTCTCCGGGAGCTGAAAAGCCGGGGAGAGCTTTGATCCGCAGCTTCCTTCCGAAGACCCGTTCCGCACCTTTCGATGTTTCATACGGAATACGACAGCTGTCAGGCAGAGATCCTTTCAGAAACTATTCAGATTTTTTTCACAGACGGACGGACAGGAAGATGGTATACTGGTTCCGCAAATGGGCGGAATCTTCTGCTGCTTCCGGCAGCGGGGCTGTCAGGAAAGGCGCCGGGAGATGTGACCCAGGAAAGGAATAGAGTTGAGCGGAGATCTTTCACTCCACAATATCAAGGAGATTTTGTTTGCTTATGGGACCGATGTCATGGAGACACCGGAATTTCAGGAGGCGTTTTATCAGATTCACCATGTGCGGACGACGGTCGCGGTGCACTCCATCAATGTCGCGGTTGTCAGCATCGTTCTGTGCCTTCTTCTGGCCAGAATTCATGTGCGGACAGATATGCGGGATGTTGTCCGGGCGGCCCTGTGCCATGATCTCGGCATCATGGGGCGGCATCAGAAGTACCGGAGCAATTTCCAGTGCAGCCAGCAGCATCCGGTGGATTCCGTGGAGGTTGCACGGAAGATTCTGGACCAGTATGACGACAAAACGTTGAAGATCATTGAGACGCATATGTGGCCGGTCCGTCCGGGAAGGCCGAGGTCTGTGGAGGGCTTTGTCGTGACACTGGCGGATAAGTACGCGGCGGTCATGGAAGGGACGCATCGCGCCTATCATACGCGTCATATCGTACTGACACATAACTGAGAAAAGGGCGTGTGAAAA
>DAIMKA010000193.1:0-3886 GCA_036721955.1 Lachnospiraceae bacterium
CGAAGCACATAGAAAATCCCTGCGACGAGAACAGCCGCGGAACACTGCCTCCTTTACAGGACGGCGACAAGGGTTTGATAAACCGCGATTTGTAAGCCGCATAAAACAACAATTGCCCCACTCAAATTTCCTTTATTGCGTGGAAAAAAATGTTCTCTTTACAAAATGGCAAAGAGAATCTAACATAACACCATCGAGAGGCAGTTTGTCTCCTCTTACTGCGGAAAATGCCGGCACGTTCCGGATTTTCCCGCAGGGCATCAGAAAAAAGCAGCTGTTTTGCAAGGTTTCACGTCTGTCCGACAGGATGGCGGGAGCCCGTGCGGCTGCGGACATAAGAAGAAAGAGAGGTATTTTACGATGACAAAGATTAACTGGGGCAAATTAGGACTGTTTGCAGGCGGCGTTCTGTTCGGAACGGCAGGAATTTCGATCCTTTCCAGCAGAGAGGCCAAGAAGGCTTATACGCACTGCACGGCGGCGGTGCTGCGCGGCAAGGACGCGGTTGTGAAGACGGCGACAACGCTGAAGGAGAACTGCGAGGACATCGGCGCGGATGCAGCGGATATCAACGAGAAGCGCTATGCCGAGGACGAGGAGAGAGCCGTTGAGAACGCAAAGGCTCTGATCGCGGAGTACGAGGCGAAGAAGGAAGCCGAGAAGGCGGAAGAAACGACAGAAGAGAAGGCAGAATAAGTAAGGACAGCAGGAAATGAAATATATCATTCGTCATGAATCCGCCCACACCATGCGCATACACATGGGTGGGTATCGCATGTCGATGGATCAGGCGGATATCCTGGAGTATTACCTGAAGAATCTTGCCTTTGTGCAGGATGCGAAGGTGTACGATGAGACGGGTGATGCGCTCATCACCTATAAGAAAACAGAAAAGTACAGGGGGCAGCTCTTGGAGGCTCTCTGTACTTTTTCTTACCGGGATCCCGCTGCCATCGCGCTTGTTCCGGAGGAAACCGGACGGGCACTCAATCATCAGTATCAGGAAAAACTCGCGATGACCATCGCGGGCCGCTATCTTCGGAAGCTCTTCCTGCCGCTGCCGGTCCAGATCGCGTGGACCGCGGTCAGGAGCGTGAAGTTCATCGCAAGAGGAATCCAGTGCCTTCTCCATGGAAGGCTCCAGGTTCCGGTGCTGGATGCATCGGCCATTCTGGCCTCCATGCTGATGGGCGATTTTGACACGGCTTCGTCCGTCATGTGGCTTCTGGACATCGGGGATCTTCTGGAAGAGTGGACGCACAAGAAATCCATCGGGGATCTTGCAAGGTCCATGTCCCTGAAGGTCGACAAGGTCTGGATGAAGGCCGCGGACGGACAGGATGTGCTGGTTCCCGTCAAGGACGTGCAGGTCGGCGACCGCATCAGCGTCCGCACATCGAATGTGATCCCTCTGGACGGCGTTGTCGTAGAGGGTGAGATGAGCGTCAATCAGGCCTCCATGACCGGAGAATCGGTGCCGGTCGTGAAAACGGAAGGCGGCTATGTATATGCCGGAACCGTGGTCGAAGAGGGCGAGTGCGTCATCGAGGTCACGAAGAAGGCAGGCACGGGCAAATACGATCAGATCGTCCACATGATCGAGGAATCGGAGAAGCTGAAATCCAACACGGAGGCGAAGGCCTTCCATCTGGCGGATTCACTGGTTCCGTATTCACTCGGTCTGACGGTGATCGTCTATCTCCTGACCGGAGATGTGACGCGGGCGATGGCATCGCTCATGGTGGATTTCTCCTGCGCCCTGAAGCTGTCCATGCCGCTCTCGGTTCTGTCTGCAATCCGCGAGGCGGGAGTCTATGACATTTCCGTCAAGGGAGGCAAGTTCCTGGAGGCTGTGGCACAGGCAGATACGATTGTGTTCGACAAGACCGGAACCCTGACGCACGCGACGCCGACGGTGGTTCACATCGAGACCTTCGACGGCGAGAGCGAGGATGAGGCGCTGAAGATCGCGGCCTGCCTGGAAGAGCATTACCCTCATTCCATCGCGAATGCGGTGGTGGCGGAAGCGAAGAAGCGCGGCATCCGGCACGAGGAGATGCACACGGAGGTCAAATACGTGGTGGCGCACGGCATTGCCAGCGAGATCAGCGGCAAGCGGGCGGTCATCGGAAGCTATCACTTCGTCTTCGAGGATGAGAAGTGCACGGTAGATCCTTCGGAAGAGGCGAGAATGAACGCACTTCCTCCGCAGTATTCCCATCTGTACCTCGCCATTGACGGAAGGCTGAAGGCCGTCATCTGCATCTTCGATCCGCTCCGTGAGGAGGCGGCGGATGTGGTGAATGCCCTGCACAGACTCGGAATTTCCAAGGTCTGCATGATGACCGGCGACAATGAGAAGACGGCAGAGGCCGTGGCTGCGGCACTGAACATTGATGAGTTTCACGCGGAGGTTCTGCCGGAGGACAAGGCGGCCTTCATCCGGAAGGAGCATGAGAAGGGGCGCAAGGTCATCATGGTCGGCGACGGCGTGAACGATACGCCCGCGCTCTCCGAGGCGGATGTCGGTGTTGCGATCAGCGACGGTGCGGCAATCGCAAGAGAGGTGGCGGATATCACCATCTCGGCGGCGGACCTGTACCAGATCGTGGTGCTGCGCCGCCTGTCCGAGAAGCTGATGAAGCGGATCGAGAGCAATTACCGCTTTATCATCGGCTTCAACGCCTTCCTGATCGCGCTCGGTATCGGCGGAATCCTGCCGCCCGCGACATCGGCTCTTCTGCACAACACTTCCACGGTGGTGACGGGCCTCAAGAGCATGACGGATCTTCTCGCGGAGAGCCGCATCGAGGATGCGCGGGAACGGCGCCTTGCCGCGGCGGGAGTCCTGCCGGGAACCTATGCCGGGTAAGGCAATGAGGACCGGTTAAGGCAGACGCGCGGTGTTTTCCGGGCAGCAAAAGCGGACACTGTTATCACAGCCCGTCCGGCTGCCGGAGAAATCAAAGAGAACAGGATGCCGGAAGGAAAAAGGTATCTGCGTAAAGAGAGTGCTTCTCTGACGGATGTCGGAGAGGCGCTTTTTTTACGCCAGGGTTAATGATTCCGCACATCCCGAATTTCCTTATCGGAGAAACCGCCTGCGCGGATTTCTCCTCACGGAGCTTGGCCGCCTGCTGATTTTAATCGTAAATGTGCCCGCAGGCGGTCAATTTACTCTTGAAATCAGCATGTGCCGAATCATTACATGTTATGATGAAACGGTAGAACAGTTACAGAGTTCGCAAAGGGGGCGGGAACATGGATCCTGTGACAGTAGTTGAACTGAAGAAAACGATTCTGGAGGACAACGACAAGGATGCGGAGCTCCTTCGGTCGGAAACGAAGAAAAGACGCATCAGTTACCTGAATGTGATGTCATCTCCGGGCTCGGGCAAGACGACGACGATTCTGGCGCTTCTGCACGCGATCGGGGACCGGGTTTCGTGCGGCGTCATGGAAGCGGATATTGACTCGGATGTGGATGCGAAGACCATTCAGCAGGCGGGATACCCCGCGGTGCAGCTGCACACCGGCGGCATGTGCCATCTGGATGCGCAGATGTCGCGGCAGGGCCTTCGGGCGCTGGAAGAGGCGGCGAAGGCGCTCGGCAGGGAAATGCCGGAGCTCGTCATCCTCGAGAACGTGGGGAATCTCGTCTGCCCGGCGGAATTCGATACCGGCGCGGATCTGAATCTGGTGCTGCTGTCGGTTCCGGAGGGGGACGACAAGCCTCTCAAATATCCGCTGATGTTCGAGAAGGCAGACATGGTCGCGGTGACCAAGACGGATGCGCTTCCCGCCTTCGATTTTGATCCGGAGAAATGTGAGAAGAATATCCGGCTCCGCAACGGAAGGACCCCGGTTTTCCTCGTGAGCGGAAGGA
>DAIMKA010000194.1:0-3879 GCA_036721955.1 Lachnospiraceae bacterium
CAGCATTGATGAGGGAGCGGTTGCTCCGTGGAACAGCCTGATGTGGTCGCTGATGACCGATGTCTGCCGTGCAATGGGTGTGCGCACCGATGTGCCGTTCCGCGATCTGACGGAAAGGGAAAAGGATATTGTCTACCACGGCCCTGCCGAGAAGAAGCATATCTTCTACAAGCCCAGGAATTCCAATCAGGCGGGCGAACTGGATTTTACCTACTACAATGCCGTCTACACGGTGGAAAATGCGCTTGCAAAGGTCAAGGACGAGAAGGGCATGAAACGGGTGGAGAAATTCCTGAAGGAGGAACTCTGCCCGGAGTGTCACGGCACCCGTCTGTCCGCTGCCGCCCGCGCCCCGAAGCTCCGGGGAATTTCTCTGGACGAAGCATGCACCATGACGCTTTCCGAACTGACCGAATGGGTGCGCGGCGTTCCCGGAAGCCTTCCCGAAGAAATGCGTCCCATGGCGGAGAGTATCTGCGATGCCTTTGAAAACACGGCAAGACGCCTGCTGGATCTGGGCCTTGGATATCTGACACTCGACCGCTCCGCGTCCACGCTCTCCACCGGCGAGCGCCAGCGGATGCAGCTCGCCCGCGCCGTCCGCAACCGCACCACGGGTGTTCTCTATGTGCTGGACGAGCCTTCCATCGGCCTGCATCCGTCCAACATTGTCGGACTGACCGGCGTCATGCGCGATCTGGTCGCAGACGGCAATTCCGTCATTCTGGTCGATCATGACACTCAGATTCTGAAAGAATCCGACTGGATCATCGAGATGGGCCCGGAGGCGGGAGCAAAGGGCGGCCATGTGATCGCACAGGGAACGGTTCCCTCCATTGAGAAGAATCCGGCTTCCCAGATCGGGCCGTTTCTCTCAGGAAAGGCCCGGACACGGCACCGCGTCTGCGCCCCGAGGGAAGAAGTGTTCTCCCATGGGAAAATTCATTTCTCCACCACCCGGATTCACACCGTCAAACCGCTGGACGTGGAAATTCCCAAAGGCCGCCTGACCGTTGTCACCGGCGTGTCCGGCTCCGGCAAAACCACGATGGTCCTGGAAAGTCTTGTCCCCGCGCTCGAGGCCCGGATTCAGGGAAGTCCGCTGCCTTCGCATGTCCGCAGCCTGGATGCCGACGGAATCGCGCACGTCAAACTCATTGACGCAACGCCCATCGGCATCAATGTCCGCTCGACGGTCGCCACCTATGCGGGTGTCCACGACGAGCTGCGGAAACTCTTCGCCCGCTCCGCCGATGCCAGAGAGCACGGCTATAAGGCAAGTGACTTCTCCTATAACACCGGGTCTCTTCGCTGCCCAGGCTGCGATGGAACCGGCATCGTCAGTCTGGATGTTCAGTTTCTGCCCGATGTCAGCATCCCCTGCCCCGACTGCCGCGGCTCCCGCTATGCAAGGGCCGCTTATGAAATCAAGATCACCAATCAAACCGGCGCGAGCGCTTCTCTCCCCGGGCTGATGGACATGGACGTGAACTCCGCCCTTGACTTCTGCCGGGATATGAAAACCGTAAGTCAGCGGCTGAATACACTGAAGCGCCTCGGTCTCGGCTACCTCACGCTGGGCGAGGAAACGCCGAGCCTCTCCGGCGGGGAGGCACAGCGCCTGAAGCTCGCCAGCGAAATCGGCAAAACACAGGAGGATTCCGTGTTCGTTTTCGACGAGCCCTCCATCGGCCTCCACCCTTTGGATGTACAGGTGCTCCTTGGTGTTTTCCAGTCGCTTCTCGACAATGGTGCAACGGTGATTGTCATCGAGCATGATCTCGATGTGATTCACAATGCCGACTACGTCATCGACATGGGGCCTGGCGGCGGCGAGGCCGGCGGCCGGATCGTCGCAAGCGGAACTCCGCAGGAAATCCGGGAGAATCCGCATAGCATCACGGGACACTATCTGTAAGAAAAACTGCCGACCTTCCGGGGCCGGCAGTTTTCCTGTCAATGACAATGCTGTAACCAAATTTTGAACAAAATACGGATTCGCTCAGCACCTTCATTTGCCCCCGAAATCTGTTTGCCTTTTTGCAATGCTATGTTAGAATTCGTACGTGTTTAAAAATCAGAACGGTTTTGTTTCTTATTAAGAAGGTTTAAGAAGGTGATATGCATAGAGAACATCACGAAAATGGATTTACACTCGCAGAGCTTTTGATCGTAGTGGCGATTATCGGAGTTTTGGTCGCTGTCTCGATTCCCATCTTCGCAGGTCAGCTGGAAAGAAGCCGGGAGGCAACGGATATTGCGAATGTCCGCTCCGCTTATGCACAGATCATGAGTGAGGCCGCTCTGAAGGAAAAGGCAGATCCGATCACCGTTCCCCTGCAGCAGAAGGAAGACGACTTTCAGACAACCGGAGAGATCAATATCGGCGGTATTACGAAGGCGAATTCTGCTCAGTGGAAGGGTATTCCGCACGCCGGAGGAAATGCGAAGGTATCTTATGACCCCCACGTTGGTGCAATCATCAACTGGAACGGCGGGAATACGGTCATCTCTTCTGTTGGTACCCAGCAAAAACAATGGCATACAAGTAATGGCTCATTAATAGGGAATCAATCAGATTCCTCCGCGATCTCCATCAGGAATTCAAAGCGTAAGGATGGATTATACCAGCTTAAAGCAGGAAAGACCTATACGATTTCCTGCACATATAAAGTAAAAGGCAGCAAAAAAGACAACTATGGACTGCTGGCAAGTGCCATTCTCCTGTTTGATAAGGACAAAAAATGCCTCATGGATACCGGAAGTACCACATTATCAACCAACGCGACAGCTCTTACCAACAAAGGCGGCACACCGTGCGGCTCCTACAAGTACTTCGACAATGGAGACGGGACCTATACCTATCAGGCTACTTTTACAGCGCCTGGCGAATCTTCTTCCGGAGACGATTATTATTTTGCAATGAATTTCTATGGACGCAATTTAAGCAATACAAACGATGTCGGGCGGCTGACTGACTTCATGTCGGATGAGGAGATTGAGCAGGTACAGAAGCAGATCCAGCAGAGCTTTACCGTAGAGGAAGTCTCACAATAAAAGTCCGGCGGCATGATCGTTCATTCCCACTGCAGGGGACCGTAAAGCCAAAGAGTGCAGCAGATATAAAAAGCGAAGCCCTGCGCATCTGGTAAGCAGCATAAAGCTTCGCATGTAAAGATCTTTCCAGTTGTAATGTTTTTCAGGACAGTTCCGCTCTCCTTCCCGATTCCGGATCCGCGGCCTCTTCCAGAAGAGAACCTGTCCTCTGCAGAATCCGGTGCGTGACCACAAGATACAGGAGCGTCACGAGAAGGGCTGCGCCGACATAGCCGATGGCATCCAGCCGAAGATCCAGCACATCAAAATGACGGTACTCCACGAAGATCTTATGCACCTGATCCAGGAAGCTCACCGCGGCGCAGAGCGCGATGGTGAGCACCAGACGAATGCTGACATTTCTCCCGGAAAGGTGCTGCCTCGCTCTCCGGGGCCAGGGAGCCGTCAGCATAGCAAGCGTTGCGAAGATTCCGAGGAATCCGAATTCATAGATATGCGCCAGCCGCCGCGGGCTGTTCAATTCCAGATGGAGCCACAGCCGGTTGTGGAAATGCTTGCGGAATGCCGCCGGGAACAGGAGAACCACTCTCTCCTGGGTGGAGAGCGTCGCCTGGCCGCTCTGCGCCGTCAGGAGGGAGACCGCAGCAAAGGAGAGTACGGTCAGGGCAATTGATACCAGAAAAAGTGTCATTCGAATCCGTTCCCATTTTGTCCGCATGCTGTCATCCTCCTGTTTTCATTGATTTCTGTCGGCTTTTTGTTTTCTCTTCTTTTCCTCTTCTCCTGGGATTTGTGGTTTCCCGGGGCAATTATCCGGCCTTC
>DAIMKA010000195.1:0-279 GCA_036721955.1 Lachnospiraceae bacterium
CATAAACCGTGTTCTCGCATACCGGTCGACCAGAACCCGCAGCTCCTCTCTTGAGGGAGACTCTGTCTTTTTGATTTGATTCAGGAGAGCCTCCGCCGCAGCACGGCTCTCCTGAAGACGATTCACATAGTCCAATTCTGCAACCTTTTCATCAGACGACTTCTACATGGAATCCCATGACCTTGCCGACCTGCTCAAGCTTCTCCGAGACATCTCCGTAAGCCCACACATAATGATGCCCGTATACACACATCCGATCAAAGAAACGATCGAGATTCT
>DAIMKA010000195.1:308-2472 GCA_036721955.1 Lachnospiraceae bacterium
AGAATGACAGCCCGCCCCGCCATGATGCCGGTTGCCTGAGGATTGAAGCGAATCAGCGTAATGGTCTTGTTCTTATCTGCATCAAAATCATAACGGAACGTTGCTCCCCAGTTTCCTGCCGTAAAGCTTCTGAGTGCATAAGGGCTCGGCGCTTCCTGCCTTCCGTGCATATATCTGGTCGGTACTGCATGGAACATCTTCAGCAGATTCCTGTGATCCCGCAGATGCTCCGGAATCTCATTCGGAAGTGCCGGATGAAGATTGCCCATATGCGGTGCATTGTCAATGGTATTCATCATGACGATCATTGCAAGAAGGGCACTGTAATCCGACTCACAGGCAGAAGGAATGCCTTCCTCTTTCAGAAGAGAATGCGTCATGCAGAAGGTATACTTCTCATTGTTCAGGCGGTGTGTCGCGCAGATCTCAAAGCAGGGAATGGTAAACGCGTTGCAGTCATACAGAGACAGCATCTTCTTCGCGGTTACATAGACCTTGCAGGAGCGCACCACATAGTCGCGAGGCATCTCATTGTACTGTGCCCCGGCAATCAACTCATCCGCCTTGTCCTCCGCCACCTGAATTTCTTCCGGTGTCAGTTTGCCGATTTCATCCAGAAACTCACCGGCGTTCATGAACTTCATGGAAATTCCCATGGTATTGGACAAATTCATCAAATCGGTAATATTGCTCTCCACACCCTTGGAAATAATATCTCCCTTGAGAATGGACAGAATTCTCGTATTGCGGATTCCTTTGCGGGCACGGAGTGTCTCCATGATTTTTTTGGTATCCTCCATGCGGACGGCACCGTAAGATTCAAAGCCTGCCGCCAGAAGCCCTGCTGTCACATCGGTGCTGGTGCAGCAGCCGACTGCCACAATTGGCTTTTTGAATTTCTTCGCAAGATTGACCGCGATGTGCTGTCCCATCAGACCTTCCATCAGAATCACATCCGCCTCGTAGATCTCCGGCTTTACGAGATCCAGCTCTTCCTGCCGGAGGATGAACTCATCCGTCTGCGGGAGAAAGACCGGTGTCAGCAGTTCGAAGCGGGGATCCGCCCCGTACATCTCCTGAATGACATCCTTCATGTGGTTGAAATTCTCTGCAGCCATCATCTCATCGTATTCCGGCTCCAGCTGCGCGCCTTCGCCATAACGACATGGCCCCATGTAAGCGGACCGGTGCATCAGATGCACATATACGGGTTTAATTTTCAATACTTCATCTACACTCTTATTGATTGCCATGATTTTCCCTCCTGAGACCATTTCCCCTTTTGTCTCATTCTTGTTCTTTGACTGGACTTTCTCTTACTTGCCGGAAAGCTTCGGATAAACTACAAACTTGATGCATTCATCCAGATGGTTGCACATATCAAGTCCGTACGGAATCTGATCCAGCGTAATGTGATGCGTGATCAGCTTTTCCATCGGAAGTCTCCCGGCTCCTACCATGTCATACCCGTACTGGAAATCTTCAATGCTTCCCGGTCTCGTCAGGTTATGGTGATACAGAATGTTCTTGCGGTTCATGTGGAACGGATTCATCCGGTGATTGTGATACGCCAGTTTCACTTCAACATTCAGTCCGCTCATCCGACCGTTTTCCTTCAGAACCTCAACCGGAACATAGAATGCATCATTTTCCTTCGAGCGGTCCAGTGCAATACACATGAACGCGGTATCCATTTCTCCGACTTCATCGCGGATCGCCTCAATAATCTCATCCGAAGACATCTTCGAGCGGTTGTACACATGGGAGGCCCCCATCTCCAGAGCCTTGTCCAGACGGTTCTGATACAGATCCACGCAAGTGACCTCCGCGCCGTACATGTGTGCGCAGGCAGTTGCCGTCAGTCCCATCGGACCGGATCCGATGATCAGGACCTTCTCTCCGGGTTTAATGGATGCACAGGCAATGGTCTGGCGGAAAGAGCCGTCGAACATTTCACAGATGGATGCCACCTCGCTCGGAACATTCTCCGGAACTCTTGCAAAGCCATAGCCCCAGCGATCCACCAGAGCATACTCCGCAAACGCGCCGTAAGGAGTATACATGGCAATCCGCTCTCCGATTCGTACATCCTTCACATCGCTTCCGATCTCCACTACCTCACCGCAGATCTCATGTCCCAGGACCTGCGGGTAGTGATCATGAC
>DAIMKA010000195.1:2584-3797 GCA_036721955.1 Lachnospiraceae bacterium
GCTGCGGTCCAGGATGCGGCGTTTCAATTTCCTTTACAACAAGCTTTTTCGGTTCTTCCACAACTGCTGCCAGCATAATGCTTTTCCTCCTCATAATTTTCTTATCCATGCATCTTCCGGACATCCGGCTTCTCTCCTCCGGTCCGGCATGCGGATCGTTTTCTCTCGTACTGCACTTACTCTTCTGTAAAATGATGTTCCTTCAGCCATCTGCTCTCGCGGTCCACAAAATACTCCACCCGGTCCGGTGTCGTATGCGGTTCCAGTGTGCAGACGCCATGATAAAGATCATCCTCCAGAATCCTGCTGATCAGTCCGCCGATATTGACGCTTCCATCCGGAATCGGTGCGTACTGCAGCGGTCTCCCCTCATAAATTCCCGACATTGGAGCCCCTTCATCCTTCGGATTCTGCTTCAGGTTTTCCTTTTTCAGGCACGCGTTCTTCAGATGAACATAGCCAATGTACGGTTTCAGAATTTCATAAGCATACGGAAAACCTTCCTCACTTGCGTGGAAGTAGTTCACCGCATCCAGATTCGTTCGGAAGGCCGGATCATTGAAATGCTCCACGATGCGGGCCGTGGTCTCCGGATGACGGGTGACGTCATGCGCCTCATTCTCCAGAACCAGCGTAATTCCCTTGCTCTTCGCATAAGAAAGTGCATCGGACCAGTAGCATTCCAGACGGTCAAAGTCCGGCTTCTCCTCCAGATTGATGAAATAGCAGTAGTGATTGACGACCTTCGCACCAACCGCTTCTGCCGCGTCAATGGTTCCCAGCAGAATATCCTTATACAGTGCCTCGTCATCCACAGCCTCCTTGACAAACGCCGCTTCCTCCGTGACGCATGCAATGGAGATGCCTTTCTCCTCAATGATCTTTTGAATCGCTCCGATATCTCTTCCCCGGTATCCGAGTCCTTCCCCCGGGACATTAAGCGGCCACAATTCCAGATTGCGGATTCCGTACTGCAGTGCCTTGTCGCAGATTTCCGAAAAGTCCGCGATCTCTCCGAGTGCCTGTCCTGTCAATCCCAATGTAATGTGCTTCATATTGTCCTTTCCTGCCGTCTCTCATCGGCGGCATCCCGTAGCCTCTTCGCAGGACCGGCATCCTGCCTGACCATTCCCGATTCTCTCCACCCAGAGCATTCCCTCGGCACTTACCAGTGATAAACGACCTTCATATAGTGCTCGGGGTCCTCCATCAC
>DAIMKA010000196.1:0-3791 GCA_036721955.1 Lachnospiraceae bacterium
GGGATCATCGAGATTGGGGCCGCTTGGCGGCACCAATTCGTGTTTGAATGCGATCGCATCGGCGATTACATTCAAACTTTGTACCTTCTTCCGCTCCTATTGGTTAGTTTTCGGGTGCATTACATTTCGGCACCGCCAGTGTTCCGGTGCGGGTGATCTCCACAATCGAAATGGTCTTGAAGGTCTCCAGGAACATCTCCACCCTCTCCGGCGTATCACAGATCTGAATGGTCATCATGGTCTTGGACAGATCAATGATCTGCGCGCCCATAATCGTGCAGTTCTCCATGATATCACGGCGGTTGTCGCGGTTGTACTTCACCTTCAGCAGCATCAGCTCCCTGCTGACCGCTTCGTGCTCATCAAAGGTCTTGACCTTGATGACATCCAGCTTCTTGTTCAGCTGCTTCTCCACCTGCTCCAGCGTCTTTTTTTCTCCGCTGGAGACAATGATCATATGAGAAACCGTGGGATCATCCGTCTCGCCGACTGCCAGAGAGTCGATGTTGAAGCATCGTCTCCAGAACAGTCCTGCCACCTTGCAGAGCACGCCCGCACGGTTCTCTACCAATACCGAATAAATACGTTTCATGAATTCATCTTCCTCACGCCAGCTCATCCGGATTTACATCCACTTCCATCAGCACCGAATCCGGATCCTGCAGGAAGCGGTCAATGGACTCTTCCATTTTCTCCGTATCCTTCAGAAGGATGAAGTCCATGTCATAGGCCTGCGTCAGCTTCTCCAGATTCGGATAATCGCCGAGATCCACGATCGAGAAGCGGTCCGCAAGGTTCAGATGCTGATACTGGTGAACCAGGCCGAGGGTCCGGTTCTTCAGCACGATGACCTTGGCCCGGATGCCGTACTGCTTCATTGTGGCAAGCTCCATCATTGTCATCTGGAAACCGCCATCGCCGCACACCGCAATCACCTGGCGCTTCGGATCCGCGAGCCGTGCTCCCATGGCCGCGGGAACCGCATAGCCCATCGTCCCCATTCCGCCGCTCGTAAGGAATCTTCCGCTCCGGATCACCACATTCGCACAGCTCCAGAGCTGATTCTGTCCGACATCTGCGACATAGACGGCATTGTCATCCATTTTAAGAGACAGACGCCGGAGAAACGAAGCCGCATTTACCCAGGGATTTTTCTCCTGAATGTCCCTCTCTTCTGCCTTCTGAAGCTGTGCAAGGCGCTTCTCCTGTCCCTCCGTCCGAAGAACGTCCAGAGACTCCACCCACCCGGAATAATCCGCAGAGGGCTCTGCCTCCAAAAACTTCCGGAACACATGACGGATATCGCCGACCAGAGGAATCGAGGCTCCGGCATTCTTCCCGATCTCCGCGGGATCCACGTCCAGATGCACCAGAACCTTGTTCTCCGTGATCAGATCCGGCTGTGAAATCGAGCGGTCCGCCACGCGGGCACCTACCATCAGAATCATGTCCGCGTCGTTCATCGCGCGGTTTCCGTACTTCTGCCCGTTGTTGCCGACCATTCCGTAGAACATCGGATCTTCCGTCGGGAAAACGCCGAGTCCCATCATCGTGCAGACCGCAGGAATCCCGTAGCGGTGCGCGAAATCGCGCACTTCCTTCTCCGCATGAGAAAGGTGAACGCCGCCGCCCACACACAGAATCGGACGTTTTGCCTTCTGAAGCTCGCTCATGACCTTCCGGATCTGCACCGCATGGCCTTCCACCGTCGGCTTGTAGGTCCGCATGGCAACCTTCTCCGGGTACTCGAACTTCCGGATCTGCTGCAGCTGAATGTCGCACGGAAGGTCAATCAGGACAGGCCCCGGACGTCCGGTCCCCGCGATGTGAAACGCCTCCTTCACAATCCGCGGAAGCTCATTGGCGTCACGCACGATGTAGCTGTATTTGACAAAGGATTCCACCGCGCCGGAAATGTCCGCCTCCTGGAAAACATCCCCCCCGACCTGGCTGGAATTCACCTGTCCCGTAATGCAGACCATCGGAATGCTGTCCGCAAACGCCGTGGCAATGCCGGTGATCAGATTCTCTGCCCCGGGGCCGCTGGTGACCGCCACCACTCCTGTTTTTCCTGTAATTCTCGCATATCCGCTGGCCGCATGTGCCGCACACTGCTCCTGCCGCACCAGAATCGTGTGAATGTCCGACTCCAGAATGCTGTCATAAAAGGGAGCAATGGCAACGCCCGGATAGCCGAACACATACTCGACTTCTTCCTTTTCCAGACAGCGGATAATCGCATCTGCACCGTTCATTTCCTGACCTTCCCTCCTAATCCTGCTGTCCCAGGAGTCTTGCAAGCGGCTCCACGATGGCCTGCAGATTCCGAATGGATTTGTTCAGCGCATCGATGTCCAGGTCGCTCAGCTTGCTGCCGCCTTCCCCGTCACCGTTCACAAAAGAATTCAGGCTGCCCGAAATCGAATTCAGGTCCTGAAACATTCCCTGTGCCTCCTCGGTCATGGAATGCACTTCCTCCATGGTTGCCTGAGCCTCATTCATCATCGTAAGGGTTCTCGGAACCAGAAGCACTGCCGTCACGAACACAACGACAGCCGTGATGATGGAAGCAATCATCGTAATCTTCTGATAAAAAATCTGCTTCCCGGCAAATTCCTGCACGCGGTTCTGTCTGTTTTTCTCCTCCTGATTCAGAGAGTTCTCATTTCGGATTTCATTTCCGGTTTCTGCCATGATCCGTTTTTCCTTTCCCGCCGCACCTTTGGCGGCAACACAAGAAATCTGATTCCGCTGCCTGCGCCAGCCGGAACAGATCCCGGTAACACTTCTCCGTCCGCCGCGCAGCAGCCTTTTTGCCTGTTGAACTCTAATCCTAGCACGAACCGGACGATGAAACAACAAAGGTCCTGTGCTATGATACAGGGAACGGACGGGTTCTTTCCGTATCATATAATTTCATTTATACCTTTCTGTGCCGCGTTTTTTGCGGCACCCCGAGGAGAAATGCCCGAATGGGCTTTCTCCGATGGGATCATCGAAATTGGGGCCGCTCAGCGGCACCAATTCGTGTTTGAATGCGATCGCATCGGCGATCACTTTCAAACTTATCCGCCCTGCTCACCCGGATACGCTCGGCGAAAAAACGGGCTGTCCTTTGCCCGTCACTGAGAGGTTGCTGTTTTGCTTTCGAACAGATCTTTTTCTTTCAAAATGTTTTCATCCATGCCGTCTTTTACCCGGCTTGTCTTTACCGGGGCACTTGCGAAAATCCTCGCTTTGTTGCTCCCCGTTCTGCTGCTTGCGGGCTGCGGCTCCTCCCGCGAGCTGGACGCCCTGCAAAGCTACCGGGAGGAAATGGATTCCTTCTGCTCCTCCATCGCCGCCTGCCAGGAGAAAATAGACGCTCTGGACACGTCATCCGGTGATGCCGAATCACAGCTCCTCTTACTCGTGGATGAGATGGCAAAGGCCGGCAGCAGGGCCGCAGCGCTCACACCTCCCGAAGGCTTCGAGGATGCCGGGGAGCTGTGCCGGAGGGCTTCCGACTATCTGCAGGAAGCCAGGGGAGAATACCATGCGGCCTTCGAGGCAGAGCCGTTTGATACCGATGCCTTTCAAAAGGGTCTCTCCTCCTATCAGTCCGCGGGTCGGTGCCTCGCCCTGATGGCGGAGGAGCTGCGGAAAAGTGCGGATGAGCCGTAACCTGCCTTTCCGCCGCAGGACAGACTTCAGGCTTACACCGTTTAGAAGCATGGCCGCAGGACCAGTTCCGGACTGGCACCTGTTGGAAACGTGCGCTGCCGGGCGTACAAGAAACCGGGCCGTGAAGA
>DAIMKA010000197.1:0-3778 GCA_036721955.1 Lachnospiraceae bacterium
TGACTACGACATTGCACCGTATGCGTACGGTCCGTCGGTCGTGAAGATTCCGTTTGACAGCGGACTTTTAAACAGCGATTACGCAGGATGAGGGGGTGCCTCAGTGATTACGAAATTCAGGATCGGTCATCCGATTGAGACAGAAGCCGTTGTGAAGAATCTGCCGGTTTCGGCAGAAGGAAACGAGGCCGTGGAGGCGGCTCTTCGGAGCGCGATTCCGTCGGTGAAGCTATGCGGGGAGGAAAAGAGCCTTTCCTTCCTCATGGAGGATGAGGACATTGTCTTCGGACTTGGCGAGAGTGTCCGCGGCATGAACAAAAGAGGGTGGCTCTACGAGAGCAACAACAGCGACGAGTCCTTCCATATGGAGGAGAAGCACGCCCTGTACGGAACGCACAGCTTCCTTCTTGTCACCTCGAGGGAGCGCTCGTTTGCGCTGTTCGTGGACACACCGGGGCATGTGGTCTATGACATCGGCTACACGAGGCCGGAGGAGCTGAAGATCACGGCGGATGACTGGGATCTTGACCTGTATCTGATAGAGGGAGACTCTGCAAAGGAGATCGTGCATGAGTTCCGCGGACTCATCGGGAGGAGCTACATCCCGCCGAAGTGGGCGTTCGGCTTTGCGCAGAGCCGCTGGGGCTATCGGAACGAGGCGGACATCCGGAAGGTCGTGGAGGATTACCGGAGGGCGGGAATCCCGCTTGACATGGTCAACATGGACATCGACTACATGGAGCGCTACAAGGACTTCACGGTGGACGAAAAGGCGTTCCCCTCGTTTCCTTCCTTCGTGGAGGAGATGAAGGAGCAGGATGTCCACCTCGTACCGATCATCGACGCCGGTGTGAAGATCGAGGACGGGTATGACGTTTACGAGGAAGGGAAAAAGAACGGGTACTTTTGCACGAAGGAGGACGGCTCGGACTTCGTTGCCGCGGTCTGGCCGGGGCGCGTTCTTTTCCCGGATTTCCTGAACGAAAAGGCAAGAGAGTGGTTCGGCAATCAGTATCAGGTGCTGCTGGATCAGGGAATCGAGGGCTTCTGGAACGACATGAACGAGCCCGCGATTTTCTATTCCGAGGATCATCTGAACGAGGTCTTTGAGAAGCTGGAGGGCTACAGAGGAAAGAACCTGGATATCCGTTCGTTCTTCGCGTTCAAAGATCTTGTTGGCTCGGTTGACAACAATCCGGCGGATTACCGGAGCTTCTATCACAACTATCACGGGAAGAGAATCCGCCACGACAAGGTGCACAATCTCTACGGATACAACATGACGCGGGCAGCCTCGGAGGCGTTTGACCGGCTCCGCCCCGGCAAAAGAATCCTGATGTATTCCCGGAGCTCCTTTACGGGGATGCACCGCTATGGCGGCATCTGGACGGGCGACAACCGTTCGTGGTGGAGCCACATTCTGCTCAATCTGCAGCAGATGCCGGGCCTGAACATGAACGGTTTCCTGTATTGCGGCGCGGACCTCGGCGGGTTCAGTGCCGACACGACCGAGGACCTTGTGATGCGCTGGATGGGCGTTGCTCTTTTCACGCCCCTGATGCGGGATCACTCCGCAGACGGCACGAGGCGGCAGGAGCTGACAGCCTTCGAGCACACGGATACCTTCCGGAAGCTGGTGGAGCTGCGCTATGCACTTCTCCCGTATCTGTACAGCGAGTTCATGAAGGCGGCATTGTCCGACGGCATGTACATGGAGCCGCTCCTGTTCGAATACCCGGAGGACGAGAGAGCGCGCAGGGTGGAGGATCAGCTTCTGGTCGGCGGGAGCATCATGATCGCGCCGGTTTATCAGCAGAACGCCCGGGGACGGTATGTGTATCTTCCGGAGGAGATGAAGCTTCTCCGCTTCCGCGCGTGGGATGATTATGATGAAGAAGTGCTTCCTGCGGGAGACCATTATATTCCGCTCGCCGTGAACGAAATCGCCGTGTTCCTGAGAAAGGGACACGTCCTTCCGTGGGCAGAGCCCGCCCGCAGCACCAGAGAACTGGATTACGGAACCCTCCGGTATTTCACCTTTGATGCCGACAGGGAGGACTATGAGCTTTACAACGACGACGGCGTGACGAAGATCTGAGACGGCGCTGCGCATGAAGTTAGGGAGAAGGTTTGACAGGGACCTGAGCCAGCGCTGCGTGTGAAGTTATGAAGACGGTGTGATAAGGACCTGAGCCAGCGCTGCGTGTGAAGCTAGGGAGACGGTGTGATGAGGGCCTGAGAAGGTGGGTGCTTCGCATGAAGTCATGGAGATAGTCTGACGAGGGCTGTGGCCGGTTTGCTGCAGAAGGGGGCGGCACGGAAAAGAACATGAATCAGAAAAGTAAATATGAGATCGATATGTGCAGCGGAAGTCTGATGGACAAGCTGATTTCCTTCGCCCTTCCGCTGATGCTCTCCGGCATTCTGCAGCTGATGTTCAATGCGGTGGACCTGATCGTGGTGGGGCGGTTCAGCGGGAGCCAGGCGCTTGCGGCGGTTGGCTCCACAACCGCCCTGATTGCTGTGTTCACGAATCTGTTCATCGGTGTGTCGCAGGGAACGAATGTCCTTGCAGCGAGGTTCTATGCGTCGCAGCAGAAGGAGAAAATGTCGGACACGGTCCACACGTCCGTCTGGCTGGCACTGGTGAGCGGACTTGTCATGGCGGCGGTGGGACTCGTCTTTTCCAGGGGAGCCCTTCTTCTTATGG
This sequence comes from Lachnospiraceae bacterium, assembly GCA_036721955.1. Lineage (GTDB taxonomy): Bacteria > Bacillota > Clostridia > Lachnospirales > Lachnospiraceae > CAG-791. Next base: position 2,711 of record DAIMKA010000197.1, read on the forward strand.
GAACGCCGGAGGATGTCATTGACCAGGCGGCGCTGTACATGAAAATTTATTTTCTCGGAATGCCGTTCTTCATGCTGTACAACTACGGTGCGGCAATTCTGCGCGCCGTCGGCGACACGAAGCGGCCGCTCCTGTTCCTGATCATTTCGGGCGTGATCAACGCGTGCCTGAATGTGTTCCTCGTGGTGGTATTTCATCTGGATGTGGCGGGCGTTGCGATTGCCACGGTGATTTCGCAGATGATTTCGTGCGTGCTGGTTCTGGGATGCCTTGTCCGGACGGAGGGAAGCTACCACTTGGACTGGAGGGCGCTCCGCCTGAACGGATGGTGCGCCGCCCAGATTTTCCGTGTGGGGATTCCCGCGGGAATCCAGAGCACGGTCATCAACTTCTCGAATGTGCTCCTCCAGTCGTCGGTCAATTCCTTCGGCTCGATTGCAATGGCAGGCTATACGGCGGCCAACAACATCTTCGGATTCATGTTCGTCTCGGTCAATTCCGTGACGCAGACCTGCATGAGCTTCACCAGCCAGAACTACGGCGCAGGGCAGTGGAAGCGGATGGACCGTGTCCTTCGGTACTGCCTTTTTCTGACCACGGCGGTATCTCTGGTGCTCGGAAGCTGTGTGTACTTCTTCGGACCGCAGATCCTGAAAATTTACACGGATGACCCGGCGGTGATTTCCGGCGCGATGGAGGTTCTGTCCTACACGACACTCACGTATTTCCTCTGCGGCATCATGGATCTGTTCCCGGGAGCGCTGCGCGGCATGGGCTTTTCCACCGCGCCGATGCTCCTGTCCGTCATCGGAACGGTCGGCACGAGAATCCTCTGGATTTACGGGATTTTCCCGCTGCACCGGTCTCTGTCGGTGCTGTTCGTCTCGTACCCGGCCTCCTGGCTGTTCACGGTCGTGATGCAGGCGGTCTGCTACTGGGTTCTCCGGAAAAAGCTTGCCGGGGAAATTGCAGCGGCGGAAGGAAAGGCGCCGGCCTGACAGAGGGCTCTTTGCGGACTTCTTGCGTGAGAGGAGGAGCTAAGGTATACTTATTCGGATAGGGCAATGC
>DAIMKA010000198.1:0-3743 GCA_036721955.1 Lachnospiraceae bacterium
GTCCGAGGTCGCTGATCTTTTTCCCGCCTTCGGGCTCATAGTCCTGCGCACTCAGGGAAGAAAGATCCTCATTCAGAAAATAGAGCTGATACCGGTCCTCATCCCGGTCCTCCGATGCACAGCCGGACAGGCCGGCGCAGGCCAGGAGCAGCACACAGATGCAGCATGCACAGACAAAGTTTGAAAGCGACACCGATAGGTTCCCTGCAAGCTGCCGCATCGGTGCTGACGCATTCGCGGATTTTGCCTCAGCGGGGTATCGATATGAAATTTTAGAGTTTCTGATCTGCATGCTCCGTTTGCTCCGTCTCCGCCTTCGTGTCACGGACGATTTTACCCGCCGGGAATGCCTCCTTCGCGTCCGGATTTTCAATGAAATTCAAGGGAATGGACACCGTAAAGGTCGTCCCCGCATTCTCCTCGGAATCGACACGGATGGTTCCGCGGTGCAGAAGGACTGCGCTGCGCACAATCGAAAGTCCCAGCCCGGTTCCTCCGATTTCACGGGATCTCGACTGATCGACCCGGTAGAAGCGGTCGAAAATCTTCGCCTGAGCCTCCTTCGGGATGCCGATTCCGGTATCCTGCACCTCCACGGTGAAGTTCTTGCCGTCCGAATCCAGACGCACCGTCACCTTCCCGTGCTCACGGTTGTATTTCACCGCGTTTTCAATCAGGTTGGTGAGAATCATCACCATCTTGACCTCATCCACCTCCGCGCGGATCTCCCGCTCACTGACGAGAAGGAGCTCCACATCCTTCTTCTGCGCAAGCGGCCGGACACGTTTGAGAACATTCTCCGTCAGGGCATTGATGTCGATGGAAGCGATGTTCATCGCAATCTGCTTCCGGTCCATCCGCGCCAGATTCAGAAGCTCTTCAATCATCTGATTCTCACGGTCCAGCTCGCCGTCAATGTCCTGCAGAAACTCCCGGTACATCTGTGGCGGAACGTCCTCTCCCATCTGGAGAAGCGAGTCCGCGAGCACCTTCATGCTGGTCATCGGCGTCTTCAGCTCATGCGAGACATTCGAGACGAATTCCTGCCGCGATTCATCCAGAACGCGCATTCTCGCGATGACATCGTTGAAGGCGCTGACAATGTTCTCCGTCTCCAGATAGTCGCTGACCTGCACGCTGGACGAGGTGTAGCCGGCCTGTACGTCCCGGAAGGCCTTCGTCAGCTTCTCAAAGGGGCGCACGAGGAACGCCGCCGCCAGGACCGCCACGGAAAACGTCACCACCACCATGAACAGCATCAGAAGATTTGCCCGCCTGCCCAGAACCTCCAGCGTCGCCGCAATGGAATCCGTGGACACGCTGGCCAGAAGAACGCCGGAGACTTCCTCCTCCGAGGCGCTGCTTCCTCCGGAGTAGTCCTGATTTTCCAGCGATTTGGTCTCGCTGATCGGCATGATGACCTCCAGATACCGGTCCTCCTTCACGTAGCGCGCCGAAATCGCGCTGCTCCCGTTCTGAAGGCATCGCACCACATCCCCGGAGACCACCGTCTTGCCCGTGGACATCTCATAGGTGTCCTTGATCACCTTAAGATTTCCGTCAATCACCAGCACCCGCCCATCGTAGAAGGACGAAAACTGCTCCAGCTCCGCGTCTACAATCGACGAAGAAGGGTCCTGTAAATACTGATAGGTCAGCAGGTGATTCGCCAGAATCCGCAGCTGCGTCTCCACTTCGCTGGTCCGGATATTGACCACCCGCGTCTCATAGTTGGAGAGGATCGTGCCGCGCATGGCAAAACACGGGATCACCCCCAGGATGAACAGGATCAGGAAAATCCGGAGCCGGAGGCTTTTCAGGAACGGAAAGCGATGGTACAGGATATGAAATTTCTTATTTTTCCGGTCCCTGATAATAATAGCCAACACCCCACTTGGTCTGCACGTACCGCGGCTCGGACGGATTCGGCTCGATCTTCTCGCGCAGTCTTCTCACATGAACATCCACGGTCCGCTCGTCGCCCGGATAATCTCTTCCCCAGATCAGCTGCAGGAGCTTCGCTCTCCCGTAGACCTTTCCGGAATTGGCGACCAGAAATTCCAGGAGCTCGAACTCCTTGCCGGTCAGATTGATCTCCTTGCCGCAGACCTGCACCCGCCGGTTGTCCTTATCAATCCGAAGGTCCCCGCTGACGAGAACGCTCCCGCTCCCGCCGTCCTTCGAGGAGGTCCTCGTCCTCCGGAGAATCGCCTTGATTCTCGCCTTCACTTCCAGAATGTTGAACGGCTTCGTGATATAATCATCCGCTCCGTATTCCAGTCCCAGGATCTTGTCCATATCCTCGCCCTTGGCGGTCAGCATGATGATCGGCACATCCGAAAACTCACGGATCTGACGGCAGACGTCCATGCCGTTCATCACCGGGAGCATCAGATCCAGAAGAATGATGTCATAGGTGTTTTTCTTCGCCTTCTCCAGCGCTTCACCGCCGTCATAGGCGGTATCCACTTCATAATCATCCTTCTCCAGACTGAACCGGATTCCCTTCACGATCAGTTTCTCATCATCCACAACCAGCACTCTGGATGCCATTTCTATCCCTCCCTCGCCGCTGTCTACGGACTGTCCGCCGTAATCTGATCCTTCAGCTTCTCATAGGTGGCATCGCCGATGCCGGAAACCTTCTTCAGATCCTCTGTTTTTGCAAAAAAGCCATGCTCCTGCCGGTACGCAAGGATCGCTGCCGCCTTGGTCTCCCCGATTCCACGGAGCGACATCAGCTCCTGCTGCGTGGCCGTGTTCAGGTTGATCTTCACAGCCCCGGTCCCGGAAAGCCCGGTATCTTCCGGCTCTTTTGCCGCGTTTGCCGAAGAGCTGACCCCTGCGTGCAGGACGCCTTCCGTTTCTCCCGATTTCAGAGCCTTGTCCCTCTCTTCCATCGTCCGGATGTAAATCTGATCCTGATCGGAGAGCTTCAGCGCCTGATTGACGCAGGTTTCATCCGCATCAAGGGTCAGGCCGCCCGCTGCCGCAATGGCGTCGCAGACCCTTGCGCCTTCCGGAAAAGAATAGACGCCCGGCCTCTCCACCGCGCCGCAGACATACACATACAAGGCCTCCTGCGAACCGTTTCCGGTTTCGGCAGCGGCCGTCTCACGCTCCGGATCCTCCGGGCTGTCCACTCCGGAGGCAGGGGAATTGTCCCCTTCTGCCGCACCGGCATTCTCCGGACCCGCCGTGATGCTCTCCGAAGCCGTATCTCTCCCGCCGGACAGAGAAGCTTCTTCCCTGCCTTCCGCATTCAGCTCCGCCGACCCTGTACTCTCCTCTGCCGCCCGGCCTGTCCCGCGAGAGCCCTTCGTTTTCTCTGTTCCGGCCCCCGCCGGTTCTGCGGATGCCCCGGATGTCCGAAGCGTCAGGACTTCTCCCTGCCCGCAGGCAGCCGTCAGGAAATTGATTCCAGCCACCAGCAGCACGAAGAATACCGCCTTCCGGAGCCTCCTCTGCCGCCGGAATTGCCGGAGGCACACATGCATCCCCCGGAGCCTTTGTTCGATTGTTTTCTTCAACATGACCTCCCAGTCCGCCGCAGCTGTCTGCGGCTTCTCCGGGTCCCCGCCATGCAGGAGTATTGTAACACAGGCCGATGCCTCCCACGGCACATTTTTTCCGGCCGAGAGGGCATTTTGTAAACCGCCGGACACCCTCGTGACCTCTCCTCCGGGGCAAAGCAAAAATCAGATTTCGATTTTTCCGGATCACAGAGAAAAACGTTCTTTCCT
>DAIMKA010000199.1:0-729 GCA_036721955.1 Lachnospiraceae bacterium
AAGCGTGATCCTAAAGAAGGTGTTGATCTTGCCGGAGCCGTCCACCCGGGCCGCTTCATACAGATCCACCGGAATCTGCTTCAGAGAAGCAAGGAACACCAGCATGGAGGATCCGAACTGCCAGACGGTCAGAAGGATCAGAACCCAGATGGCTGTTTTGGTATCGCCGAGCCATGCCCGGTGGCAGTCAATGCCGACCATCTGCAGAAGGCTGTTCACCGTTCCGTCAACCGCGAACATTCTCTTCCACAGGACAGCGACTGCGACCGATCCGCCGATGATCGACGGCAGGTAATAGGCCGCCCGGTAGAAGCCGGACATTCTCGAATTCTTCTCCAGAATCATCGCAACGATCAGGGCGAAGACCAGCTTCAGCGGCACCGACACAAAGGCGAAATAAAAGGTGGCCTTCAGCGAATGCAGGAATGTCTCATCCCCCGTGAACATCTTGATGTAATTGCTGAGCCCCGTAAATTTTGCCGGTGTCAGAATGTTGTAATCACAGAACGAGTAGTACAGTGATATCAGCATCGGCACCAGAAGAAACAGCAGAAAGCCGATGGTAAAAGGAAGAGCAAAGACAAATCCAGAAGTGCTCTCTTTGTTCATGAATTTACGTATTTTTGTTCCCATTTTATACCTCGCTGCGGCAACCGGTGCGCCAGCACCGATGCTGCAATTTGAAAGAGAAACGGACAGCTGTTGTTCCTGTGCCTGTGGCGGAACAGC
>DAIMKA010000199.1:739-2341 GCA_036721955.1 Lachnospiraceae bacterium
TCATGAATTTACGTATTTTAGTTCCCATTTCTTTCATCCTTATACGTCGCTGAAGCAGCCGGTGCGTCAGCACCGATGCTGTTGTTTGAAAGTGACATATTGATGTCGCTTTCATCCTTTTGCCGCAGTCTGTCTGCAGCTTTTCTGACAATCTCATCGTAAAGTTCCGGGGTCCTGCAGATCTGCCTTCCTGCTCCATGAACGAAACAGCCGGACGCACTCAGCAGAATGGGCAGCGGCTGCTCCCGCCCAAGGGCGGAACATCCGCTGCCCATCGCCGTGGAACGCCGCGATCCACACAGTCTTTATGGATGGATGCAGGCAAATCTTCTACGATCAATTCTGCTCATAGCATTGTGGAGAAAGATCAGTTGCCCCACAGCTCCGCAGCCTTGTCGCACAGCTGCTTTGCCGCATCTGCCGCAGAGGTCTCTCCGTAGCCGACCGACTCCTGAAGCTTGGAAAGGGTGTCATTGAACTCGCTCCAGCCTTCCGGGTTCGGAGGATCAATCGGAGAGCAGTCCGGTGTGATGACATCCGTTACATAGTCCATTGCTTCCTGATCTGTATCAGAAATCTTATCCTTGATGGATTCTGCAATGACAGTCGATGCCGGAACGCCGCGCTCGCCCAGAAGGATATCGTTGCAGTCCTCGGAATTGATCAGATAATTCAGAAGAGCAACCGCCGCATCCGGATCCTTGGTATTGGCGCTGATGGAGAAGTACATGGAAGGCTTCAGATAATTGGACTTTGTCGGATTATCCGTCGGATAGGTCATCAATGCGATGTCCATTCCTTCCGGAGCCGCTGCCTGCAGGCCTGTCAGCATGTTGGAGCTGCCGCTGGTTACTGCCCAGGCCATAGTCTCCGGACTGGAGCCATAAACAAGCGGATCATCCTCACTTCCGGTAGATGTCATGAGATCAGGAGTCAGATGCCAGCCATCGTTTACACCATCAACCAGAATCTGGAAATACTCCGTAAGTTCTTCCTCACCAACCGGAAGCTTTGCTTCGGTAAACGGTGTTCCCCTGCCACGGAGCCAGTCAGTCAGATACTGGCCGCCCTGTTCCAGACGGACGCGAAGGCCGGTTTTCTCCTTCATGGTCTTGGCTGCTTCAATGAATTCATCCAGCGTCATGTCCTGCTTGATTTCCACGCCTGCCTCATCGGTTGCTGTCTTGTTGTAGAACATGCAGGAACCGGTAACGCCAGCCGGAATTCCGTAATTGCCGTCTCCAACCTGGCCCATTGCCACGATGTTATCCGGAATATTGGAAACATCCAATGCTCCGCTTTCAATGTACGGAGTCAGATCCAGGAGCTGACCGGAGCTGACATACTGGTCAATGTAGGAGTAGTCCATCTGAAGAACGTCCGGGAGCGAATCTCCCGCCGCATCTGTTGCCAGCTTCTGCCAGTAATCGTTCCACTGATTGAACTGTCCTTCCACCGTAACATCCGGATTCAGCTCGTGATATTTGTCCAGCGCCTGCTGCGTTCTCTCATTGCGGACCTGATTGCCCCACCATGCCATCACAAGATTTGCGCTTCCGGATCCGCCAGATGCCTGCGTATCCGCTGCAGCCTCTGTGTCCG
>DAIMKA010000199.1:2419-3737 GCA_036721955.1 Lachnospiraceae bacterium
TTTTTGTTCATTGCTATCCTCCTGCTCTTTTGCGAATAGAAATTTTACCAATACAGTTTTGCGAAAACACTTGTTTCATTCAGCCGGCCTGATTGAAATTCGTTTTTTCTGAACTGAAGAAAGCATAGCATGATACAATTAAGCAGTAATACATCTCAGGAAACGTGAAACATTGCGGAATCCAACCTGTTCATGTACACCATGTTCATGTTGAACGAAATATTTTCTATTTTTTTGGTTAATATTCCAACTGCAGGGAGATGCTTCTGCCGCACGCATCCGGGTCTTCCATGCGCTCTGCAGACAGACAAGGGAGGAATTTTTTACAAAATGACTACAACGAGAGAACACAAACGTGACAACCAGCTGTTCTGGGAAACACAGGAAAGCAGTATTTACTGCTGCTATAAGGAAGAACCCATTGATTCCCAGATCCGGTTTCTCCATTGCCACGACGGATATGAAGTGCTGATCATGAAAAGTGGCGACATCGCCATGCAGATCGAGGACCGGCTGATTTCCCTTCGTTCCGGAGATGTTCTGCTGATTCCGCCTTACATTTTTCATTTTGCACGCCAGCAGAGCAGTGATACTTATTGCCGCATTGTCCTCAACATCAAGGAATCTGCCATTCAGAAACTCATCAGTCAGAATGAAGGCTATCGCCACATCACAGATGTCTTTTATCAGGCGAAAGACTACCGGATCCATATCGGGGACCCTGCGCTGTCACAGCTTCTTCTCCTTTCCCATGCTCTGCAGGAGGCAACGGAGGACAGCTCCGATCCCTTCGGGAATGAGATTCTCATGGTGTCCCTGCTCTCCATTATTCTTGTTCTCCTGAACCGTCAGAGCGGAACTTCTTCCGAAATTCTGCCGATTTCCTCCGCCTCCTCCCAGAGCATGCCGGAGGTCGTAAAGGACATTTTCCATTACGTCGATCAGAATCTGAACGGAAAGCTCTCCGTTGCGGAAATCGCAGACAGGGCACACCTGAATTCCGTATACCTCACCCGCATGTTCCGTCAGTACACGGGGCTTTCCCTCCAGCAGTACATCATTGAAAAAAGACTGGCCGAAGCGAAGCGTCTGCTTCGAAACGGCCAGTCTCCGATGGATGTCTGTTTTGCCTGCGGCTTTAACAATTATTCCAATTTCTCACGTACCTTTACCAACCATGTGAAAATTTCGCCCAGGCAGTATCAGGAGAATTCCAGGGCATCATTCACGCCGTACAGCGGTTAAATGTCATACACGCTGCGGACCCGGAAGCTCCCCTCCGGCTTCTTTCCGATGATCCCAAGCGTCCTCTCTCCCT
>DAIMKA010000200.1:0-3730 GCA_036721955.1 Lachnospiraceae bacterium
AAATTCGAGGCCAGCATATAGTCTTTGACCGGCATCAGGCCGGTCTTTTTCTATTTCGCGCTCCCGGACTTCCTCCTGATTTCTGTGCACCCGCACGTTTTTTGATCAGATACCATGAAAAAAACGCTCTATTTAAAATTCATTCTCGCCTATGTTCTCTTTGCCATCTTCGGCTTCATCGTGGTGGCCACCTTTGTCTCCAACATGACGCTGGACCAGGTCCGCCATCAGGAGGCAGACAGCCTGTACCGTGAGGCGACCACCATCGCCAACTCCTATGCGGCAGAGCTCTACAGCTCCGAGACGTCCATCGACAGCGTATACAAGCAGCTGAATGCCCTCGGTTCCTATCTGGATGCGGACATCATGGTGCTGAACCCTTCCGGCCGGATCGTCGTGGACAGCCGCTCGCGGATCGATCCGGAAACCGAGATCCGCGTGGATGGATTCGACCCTTCTGTTTTTGCCGGAAATCTGTACGTGGAGGGGAATTTCTGGAACTATTTTTCCACCGAGCAGCTCTCTGTCCTTGCTCCCATCACGAGCAATTACAAGACAAACGGCTATGTTGCCATTCATTATGAGGTGTCGGATCTTCATGAGGAGGCGGACCGGCTCCTCAACATCTCCTATGTGGAGCTCCTGATCATCCTCCTGCTGTCGATGATTATCCTGATTTTCTTCACGGAAATCGTGTACCTTCCGCTCCGCCGGATCACACGGGCCACCGAGCAGTACGCCGCCGGCAATATGCACTATGAGCTCTCCGTCGACAGCGACGACGAGATCGGGTACCTTGCCGCATCCCTCGGCTACATGGCGCAGAAGGTCGCAGGCTCCGAGGACGACCAGAAGAAGTTCATCGCCAATGTCTCGCACGACTTCCGCTCCCCGCTCACTTCCATCCGGGGCTTTCTCCAGGCCATGCTCGACGGCACCATTCCGCCTGAGATGCACGAGAAATACATCGGCATTGTCCTGAACGAAACGGACCGCCTGACGAAGCTGACCAACGATCTTCTGACGCTGAACAATCTCAATACCAGGGGAATGATCCTGAACCGGACGGACTTCGACATCAACGCGACCATCCGCCAGGTCGCCGCCTCCTTTGAGCAGACCTGCCTGAAAAAAGAGATCACGCTGGAGCTGATTCTGACCGGCGACGTTCTTTACGTCAACGCGGATCAGGACCGCATTCAGCAGGTACTCTACAACCTGATCGACAACGCCATCAAATTCAGCCGCGCCAGCACCTCCGTCCGGCTGGAAACCTACGAGAAACACCGGCACATTTTCGTCTCCGTCAAGGATCACGGAATCGGAATCCCCCGCGGCGAACAGGATGCGGTCTTCGAACGTTTCTATAAGACGGATCTCTCCCGAGGCAAGGATAAAAAAGGGACAGGCCTCGGCCTGTCCATTGTCCGCGAAATTCTCCGCGCTCATAATGAAAACATCAATGTCATCTCCACCGAAGGCGTCGGCTCCGAGTTCATTTTTACCCTGAAGCGCTCGGATCTGAACGACAAGCTGGATGAAGACTGACGCAGATCCTCTATGCCTTCCCTGCTCTCCTGTCACCCCGGCGGCCGGATACATCAAAAAGCAATAAGATGTATCCGGATGCAGTCTTTTTCACGCCTTCCTGCGCAGCTTCTGAACGTAATTCTCCAGACGCTTCAGCGCCTTTTTCAGACTCTCGATCGAGTACGCATACGAGATACGCAGATATCCCTCGCCACAGGTTCCGAATGCGGTTCCCGGAACAATGGCCACCTTTTCTTCCTTCAGAAGATTTGTCGCGAACTCATCGCTCGTCATGCCGAATTCCCTGATGCACGGGAATACATAAAAGGCTCCCTCCGGCTCGAAGCAGGGCAGCCCCATTTCCCGCAGCGTATGCAGAACGAAGCGGCGTCTCTCGTCATAGGATTCCCGCATCCTGCGCACATCCTCGTCACCGTTCCGGAGTGCCTCCACCGCGGCATACTGCGAGGTCGTCGGGGCGCACATGATGCAGTACTGGTGAATCTTCACCATCTGCCGGATCACCTCCTGCGGACCGCACGCATAACCGAGTCTCCAGCCGGTCATGGCATAGGCCTTGGAAAATCCGTTGATCAGAATCGTCCGCTCCTGCATGCCCGGAAGAGACGCAATCGAAACATGCTGCTTCCCGCCGTAGGTCAGCTCCGCATAGATTTCATCGGATACCACGAACAGGTCGTGCTTCTGAATAATCGGCACCAGCTTCTCCAGATCTTCGCGCTCCATAATGGCACCGGTCGGATTGTTCGGAAACGGCATCACGAGAATCTTCGTCTTCGGCGTGATCGCCGCCTCCAGCTCCTCCGGCGTCAGGCGGAATTTGTTTTCCTCCTTCAATTCAATGATGACCGGCTTTCCGTCCGCCATCACGACACACGGCTCATAGGAGACATAGGACGGCTGCGGAATCAGGACCTCATCCCCGGGATTGATCATCGCCCGCATCGCGAGGTCAATGGCCTCGGAGCCGCCGACCGTCACGAAAATCTGCGACATATAGTGATAGTCCAGGCCCTGCGTTCTCTGAAGATACGCCGCGATCTCCATGCGCAGCTCCTTCAGACCCGAATTCGATGTATAGAAGGTCCTTCCCTTCTCCAGAGAGTAAATGCCCTCGTCCCGGATGTGCCACGGCGTGTCAAAGTCCGGCTCGCCGACACCCAGTGAAATGACATCCTCCATCTCCGCAACGATGTCAAAAAACTTCCGGATTCCGGAAGGCTGCAGCGATGCTGCCTTGTCTGCGATCAGATCTGTTCTCATGGCGTCACAATCTCCCGAATATCCTCTTCCTTCTTATCCATGATGGTGCCGTGGTCCTTGTATTTCTTCAGAATGAAGTGCGTCGTGGTCCCCAGCACCGTATCCAGCGTGGACAGCTTGTTGGTGACAAAGCCAGACACCTCCTTCAGGGTTTTCCCCTCCAGAATGACCATCAGATCGTATCCGCCGCTCATCAGATAGACATTGCTGACCTCCGGATACTTGTAGATGCGCTCCGCAATGTCCTCAAAGCCCTGCCCTCTCTGGGGCGTCACGCGGACCTCAATCAGGGCCGTCACCTTCTCAATCCCGGTTTTATCCCAGTTGATCATCGTGTGATAACCGCAGATAATGCCGTCCGCCTCCATCTCCTGCAGTGCATTCGCGACCTCCGTCTCTTCCGTTCCGAGCATGATCGCCAGTTCCTTCAGATCGATCCGGCTGTTCTTCTCGATGATCGTGAGAATTCTCTCCTTCAGCGTATTCATTTCGTTCCGCCTCCTCCTTACCATTGATTTTCTGTAAAAGACCACTTATCCCAGCAGCGGCAGCAGCGCGTCTGCCTCCGGACGGTTCAGATTCTGTCGCTCTTCCCCGTTCATCAGGAGCTTGTCCCGTCCCTCGGTCAGTCTGCCGACCGGCTTCGAATAGATCCCGCGCTCTGCAAGAAGTGACGATGCGTTCTCCGCATCCGGCACCACGGCCAGCATACAGCCCGCAGAGCTCATCTGGTACGGATTGATTCCATAATAATCCGTCATTTCAATCGTCTCCTGGAACATCGGAATCGCCGGAAGCTCTGCCGACATTCCGCAGCCGCTCTCCTTCGAGAGTTCCCAGAACGCCGCGAAGACTCCGCCTCCCGTTCCGTTTACCAGATACGCCGGACGGATTCCATTCTCTCCCAACGCCTCCA
>DAIMKA010000201.1:0-775 GCA_036721955.1 Lachnospiraceae bacterium
CCGCTATCTGTCCACCACAATCGGCTTCGCCATGGCTCCGTTTGACTGCTGGCTGATGATGCGCGGGATTCGGACACTGGCCGTCCGCATGGAGCGCGCACAGGAAAATGCCGCACAGCTGGCCCGCTGGCTGGAGGCGAATCCTCACGTTCGCAGGACGATTTACCCGGGGCTTCCCAGCCATCCCGGATATGAGATCATGAAACGCCAGGCGCGCGGCTTCGGCGCCATGATTTCCTTCGAAGTGGAATCCGCCGCCTTCGCCCGGTCGGTGCTGAAGAATGTGGAGCTCATCTACTTCGCAGAGAGCCTCGGCGGAACAGAGACCCTGATCACCTACCCGCTGACCCAGACACACGCGGAGGTGCCGGAAGAAATCCGGGAGCGCAACGGCATCACCGACCGGCTGCTGCGCCTGTCGGTCGGCATTGAAGGCATTCAGGATCTGATCGACGAGTTCGAGCGCGTCTTCGCCATCGCCGCTGCAGAAAGCTGAAAGGCCGGAATCCGTTTTTCATCTGCACGTAAAGACAAAGGGACACCGTAACCGGTGTCCCTCTTTCGCATTCAAAAATGTGATTTCACACAATACTCCGCCTGCACTTCCGATCCATATTGCTGCCGGAGCCGGAAACGTTCCATCTTTCCTGTTCTCAGGTGCGGTGCCCTGCAGAAAGCCAGCCCCTCAGGCAAGTTCCTGCCCGCACCGGTCCAGCGCGGACGCGATCACGGCGTCCATGTCGTAATACCTGTACTCCCCGAGGCGTCCCCCGAA
>DAIMKA010000201.1:785-2002 GCA_036721955.1 Lachnospiraceae bacterium
ATTCTGCTCGGCATCCGCCAGCTTTTTGTACTCGGCGTAGAGGGCACCGTTCTTCTCATCGTTGACGGGGTAATACGGCTCATCCCCCGGCTTCCACTCAGAGCTGTACTCGCGGCTGATGACGGTTTTCGGAAGGTCCTCGCCCTCGTCGTTCTTGCCGAACTGGAACCACTTGTGTTCGATGATCCTCGTCCACGGGGTCTCGCGGTCCGTGTAATTCACCGCCGCGTTTCCCTGGAAATTCGGCTGGTCCAGAACCTCCGTCTCGAAACGCACCGAGCGGTACTCCAGCGCCCCCAGACGGCAGCCGTAATACGCGTCAATCGGGCCGGTGTAGATCACACGGTCCGCCAGCGCGTCCCATTTTTCCTTATTCTCCAGATAGTCCTCGCAAAGCTGCACCGGAATTCCCTCCAGCATGTGCTCCACCATTTTCGTGTAGCCGCCCACCGGGATTCCCTGATACAGCGCGTTGAAATAATTGTTGTCGAACGTCAGCCGGACCGGGAGTCTGCGGATGATGAAGGAGGGAAGCTCCGTGCAGGGCCGTCCCCACTGCTTCTCCGTATAGCCTTTGATCAGCTTCTCGTAGATATCCGTGCCGACGAGGCTGATCGCCTGCTCCTCCAGGTTCTCCGGCTCAAACGGAGCGTCCTTGGAAAGCCCGCGTTCTTCCTGCTTACCGGCAATGTACGCCGCCTTCTCTTCCTCGATCTTCGCCGCTGCCTCCTCCGGCGTCACGACACCCCACATCCGGTTGAACGTGTACATGTTGAACGGAAGGGAGTACAGCTCCCCGTGGTAGTTCGCGACCGGCGAATTCGTGAAGCGGTTGAATTCCGCGAAACGGTTCACATACTCCCAGACCTTCCGGTTGTTCGTGTGGAAAATATGTGCGCCGTACTCGTGCACATGGATTCCTTCAACATCGCGGCAGTACACATTGCCCGCGATGTGCGGCCTCTTGTCAATGACAAGAACCTTCTTCCCCGCGGCCTTCGCCTCATGCGCGAACACACTGCCGTACAGTCCGGCTCCTACGATCAGATAATCATATTTCATGTCGAATCCACCTCAAATCTGCATTTCTTGTTTCACAGCTTCCGGCCGATCTTACCGGATTCAGCCTGCCGTTCCATCGTTCACAACAACTGTCCGATATCTTTCAGCCGGGACTGCAATATTGTACTGTTTCCGCAGACGGGTTTCGCCGCCCG
>DAIMKA010000201.1:2043-3701 GCA_036721955.1 Lachnospiraceae bacterium
TCACAGTCTTCGCATCGTCGCCCGCAGCGCCCATCCGATCAGATGGACCAATGCCTCCGGCCGGCTGCATCCTCCCACCCGAATCAGGAGATTCCAGAATCTCCTGACCGCTTTCGCCTTGTTGGAGGAAAGGGATCCCGCAGGCCGCCGGTAAATCGTCAGTACCCGGTCCAGCCCATGGGCCGTCACACCGGTCTTCAGAATCGACCACCAGAGTGCCGTGTCCTCCGACCCCATGTCCGGCATATGAATCAGGGCCTTGTCCAGTTTCCGGGTATCGAACATGACCGTGGAAGTAAAGATCACCGTCCGGCTGAGCGCATGACGAAAGTCAAGCTCCCCCGGCGCGTGAACCACTCTCCCGGTCCCCTTTGCCGCCTCATCGCCAAACTCATAGGAGGTAAAAACAAAGGCGGCCTCCCTCTTCCGCAAAAACGCCAGCTCCTCTTCCAGCTTCGTCGGAAGCCAGAGATCGTCGGCATCCAGAAACGCAAGATACCGCCCGCGCGCTTCCTGCACGCCGCGGTTCCGGCTTTTTGCCGCGCCCAGGTTCCTCTCGTTGCGAAGGATACGGATTCTCTCCCCTGCCGCGGACCTTTCCCGATATTCTTCCATGATGGAAAGGCTCGCATCTCCGCCGCAGTCATCCACCAGAATCAGCTCCCAGTCCGGATAGGTCTGCGCCTCCACGCATGCCATCGTTTCTGCAAGATACTCCGCCGCATGGTACACCGGCACGACGATGGAGATCAGGCCGTCCCTGCCCTTTTCACCTGTCATTGTCTGCAATCCTCTATTTTATTTATGATTCCGCCTCAGCTCCCTGGTACTCGTCCTCCGGCACCTCCCGATAGAAGACCTGCAGCATCATCTCATACAGCGCGTCCTCGTCGTAATAAAACTCCTCGAAGCCCTGATCTCCCATCTTCGTCTCGCCCTGCAGGGAATAAATCGTATCCAGATCCAGCGAATACTCTCCCATCTGTCCCGCAAGGTAGGTCACCTCCGATACATCCACGTCGGTCACCATATACGGAGAAATTGCCTGATACAAATTGACGATGGAGGTCGGATTCTCCTTGACCGATGCAAGCATCTTCGTCATCAGAGCCTTCAGATAGACCTTCTGCTTCTCCAGACGGAAGCCCGCCGAATCAAACTCCGTCAGGCTCCGGTTCTGCACAAACCGGTAGGCTTCCTCGCCCATCAGCGTCTGGTCCTTCCCGTACTCGATTTTCCCGTCCTTGTAGGTCATCCGGGGAACCGTCACGCCGCCGACCGCGTCATTGATCATCGGCACCGCACCCATGTTGATGGCAACATAGCCGGAAATCGGAAGCGAATAAAACAGGTTCGAAACGGCCTTCTCCTCTCTCTTGCAGGATTCCTCCATGCCGTCGCCGTAGCCGTGTGCCAGACAGATCTGCCCGACACCGGTGTGGTCGAAATTCCCATCCTTGTCATAAACGTCAATCTCCGTCATCGTATTGCGGTTGATGGCGACCACGGAGATCTTCTTCGTATCCGGATTCATGACCAGAAGGAACAGGGAATCCGCCTGACCGCCGTTCTGGCCGCCGGATTTCGCACTGACATAGTTCCGGTCATCGACACCCATCATCAGGAACGTCAGAATCTGATCGTTGTACTCATATACC
>DAIMKA010000202.1:0-3690 GCA_036721955.1 Lachnospiraceae bacterium
ATGATTTGAAGAATTATAAGGCGAAGGCAGAGTTTTATGTACGGCAGCATCCGGACACGCTGGCCATTGCCAAACTGAGAACCAATCAGCCGCTGACACAGGCGGACGTCCGGAGTCTGGAAGAAATCCTATGGAAAGAGGTGGGAACCAGGCAGGAATATGAGGCGGAGTATGGTCAGGTCCCGCTGGGAGAATTCGTGCGCGGTATTGTCGGTCTGGATATGAACGCAGCCAAGGAAGCATTTTCTGCCTATCTGTCGGACACGAATCTGGACAGCAGACAGATTTACTTCGTCAATCAGATCGTAGAATACATCGTTCATAATGGCATGCTGAAGGATTTTTCGGTGTTGCAGGAATCTCCGTTCACAGACCGGGGGAGCATTGTAGAGGTATTCACGGATACGTCTGTATGGATGGGCATCCGGGGAGTTATTGAGAAGATCAATGCCAATGCTGTGGCGTGACGTGGCAGTAGAACACGAAGGTGCAGAGGAAAAGTTTTGCGGTTATAATCCGCAAAACTTGCTGATTTTCACAAAATCTGCCGGTGAAGATCTCCCTGCCGCTGCCATTATGAATTTTTGGGGAACCGGTATTTTGCTACGGTCGCAAGGAATTTCTCTGCGTTCAGTGGCTTCGTCAGGTGGTCGTTCATGCCGGCGGCGAGGCTCGACTGGCGGTCCTCCTCGAATGCGTTGGCAGTCATGGCGATGATCGGAACGGAGGAATCCTTTCTCCCGCTTGCACGGATCGCTCTGGATGCCGCAAGGCCGTCCATGACAGGCATCATGATGTCCATCAGGATCAGGTCAAAGCTTCCTTCCAGAGAATGGAGAAAGGCAGAGACGGCCTCCTCGCCGTTTCGGGCGATGGTCAGACGCGCACCGGCCTCCTCCAGATAGTACCGGGCGATTTCGAGGTTCAGATCGTTGTCCTCGGCAAGAAGAATCCGCATGCCGGACAGATCCGGTGTCTCCTCCCGGGTGTCTGTGGAGACAAAGCTCTGCTCATGAACAATGTCAAACGGGATGGTAACGGTAAAGGTACTGCCGACTCCCTGCGTACTGGTGACCTCTATGGTGCCGCCCATCTGTTCCACGAGCGCTTTCACGATGGACATGCCAAGCCCCGAGCCGTGATAGACGGTCCGCGCGTCGGAGCCCTCCTGCGAAAACGGCTCGAAGATGTGCTTCAGATATTCCGGGCTCATTCCGATGCCGGTGTCCGTGATGACGCTGGTATAGACGAGATGCTCCTCGTCCGACTGCGAGCAGGAGCTCTTCCAGGTGATGGATCCGCCCGGCTTGTTGTACTTGATGGAATTCCCGAGAATATTGATCAGGATCTCCCGAAGGTGCAGGGGACTTCCGTAAACGGAAGGGCAGGAGGGAAGATTCCCCTCGTGCGTCAGTGTGATCCCTGCCTGGGTGGCCTGCATATCTACGATATCCAGAACCTCCTTTTCCTGATCCGGCAGCAGGAGCGGTTCCCGGGCCAGAACGGTTTCTCCGCTCTCCAGCTTGCTCATTTCAAGAACATCGTTGACAAGACTTAAGAGATGATCCGCAGCAGCGATTGCCTTTTCACGGTTCCTGCGGATGAGCTCGGGATCCTGAGTTCTGCTGTTGATGTCGAGGATGCCGATGATGCCGTTCAGAGGCGTCCGGATATCGTGCGACATATTGCTGAGAAACGCCGTCTTGGCATGGTTGGCCTGCCGGGCCTGCCGGAGTGCCTCTTCCAGCTGCTTCTTCTGCAGGGCTTCCCTGGCCGCCTCCCGCTGCCTTCTGCGGTAGCTGCGAACCAGAATGAGGAGCAGAATGGTGAGAAGGATCAGGGCCAGGATAAGGAAAGCGGGAAGATTGTCATGAATAAAGTCTGCGGCAGTGTACTGAACCAGACCGTTAATATACTGGTAGGCGAGGCCGGTTCCATAGCTGTCTCCGAGAATGCTGAGGCCGTGATTGAGAAGCGTCAGAAGCTCGCGGTTATCGGAGGAGACGGCGAAACACCGGGAATCGGAAATCTCCAGAGGAACGATATGAAGCTTGCTCTCTGTGGTGATCAGCCCCGAGGCACGCAGGGAATTGATGACCGTGCTGGTGGCCTTTCCGCTTTTTACGGCCTGCAGGCAGTCCTCAATGGAATCGCAATCGACGATCTCTGAGTCCGGAAAGTTGGAAATCGTGTAGTAATACTGCATCAGGTTGCCGCGGTTCACGGCGATGCGGGCGGGGGTGGATTCCGCGGAATAGGTGCCGAGGTAGGCCAGATCCATGTTGACGGTCACGACATTGGAGCTCTGCAGATATCCCTCCTGCTCGGCATACCACGACTGACCGCCGACGGGGAACAGAAGATCCACATCGCCGTTTCGGAGCGCATCGAACATGTCGGACTGGTTGTCATAGCCGATGTAGGAGAGCCTCGGACGGTATTCGCCGGGGAGTCGGCTGAACAGCTCCGGCACGATATCCGAGACAAGACCGGTCACGGAGCCGTCCTCCGCGGTGTCACTGTAGGGAAGATAATCGTTGAGATAACCGATCCGGATGGAGTCATGGGAGGCCATCCACTTCTCCTCTCCCTGTGACAGCAGAACACTGACGGAGGTGTCGACCTCATATTTGTTCTGCAGCTCGTTCAGAAAACGGCTGTCCTGCTCCTGCATGATGGCTGTGGCAGAATTCAGCGACTGCAGAAGATCCGTGCGGTCCTTCGCCGTACAGATATAATAGGGCTCCTTACCGATCTCTTCCACCGGAGTGATCCCGGAATAGCCGGCGGCCATATTGACGGCGCTGATGAAAGCATCCACCTCACCTGCAAAAAAAGCATTGATACAGTCGGAAATGTTATCATAGAGAACAATATCAATGTCGGCTCCGTTCTCCTTCTGCCACTGCTGGAGACGGTCGTACATTTTGTGCGTCGTGGTGGCGCCGATCCGCTTTCCGGAGAAAGAGCGGATGTCGCCGCTTTTGATGGAGGAATCGGAAGGAGACTTATAAATATAGAACGTTTCCTGCAGAATGACGGCATCGGAGAAATTGAGCGCCTTTGCGCGTTCCCCGGTGTAGGAAATGCCGGCCATCAGATCAATATCACCGTTCAGAAGCTTCTGATAGAGGTCCTCCCAGTCCCCGTAGACATATTCGTATTTCCAGCCGGTGTAAGTGGCAACCTTCTGGAGATACTCATAGCTGTAGCCGCTCTTGGGCTCTCCGTCTGCGGACCCCTCCTGAAAACGGCGGGAGGGATAATATCCGACACGGACAACCGTCTGTGCGTCATCAGGGGATCCTGTCTGGGCCTGAACATTCTGCGGCAGCAGGAGCAGGACGGTGAACAGCATCAGGAGAACTGGAAGCATCCGGCGGAAAATGCGGCGGAAGGTAAATCCTGCCACGGAGCAGGAATCATTTTTAAAGAAAAACATGACAAACATTCCTCATACATGATGAATTGAGACAATTAAAAATAATTATACCACAGAGCCGGGAAGGAATGTGAGACAACCTGCAGCGGTTCTCTATGATAAAATGAAGAAATCGGACGGAAGGGCGTTCTGTTTTTTTTCGGCATGATCCGCGGAATCCTGCTTTGTGAAAGTGAAGAAGATTTCGGGGAAAATAACAGCAGCATCGGTGCGGATGCACCGATGCTGCAGCATTCGGCAAAACCGCT
>DAIMKA010000203.1:0-1290 GCA_036721955.1 Lachnospiraceae bacterium
CATTCACTCCAGCAGCTGATTATAATCGTAATTCAGATAGATTTCTGTTTCCTTCTCGATGTAGTCCTCCAGATTCTCTCTGGTGAGCCTTCCGTCTCCATCCGCAATCCACTGCAGGATCATGGAATTCACTGCGGGGCCGTAGTGACCGCTGTCCTTGTAGTTGTCCAGATCGAACACGAGCTCCGTGTGCTCATTGAAGGAGTACACCTCAATGTTGTCCGTCTCCTCCAGCATCATCTGCGCCGCCAGCTTCTCCGCCTGAATCTGCTTCAGGAGTGTCCCGTCTTCCTTCAGGGAACCCCACCAGACCGCCGAATACGGCGGGAAGAAGTACAGGAACGTGGTCTCCGGATGTTCCCTGGCAAGACCGATGACATTCTGCTCCATGTTGGCTTTCAGCTCCTCGATTTCCTCTTCACTAAGAGAAGCCTGCTCTGCCGCCGTTCCGAAGGACTCCACGCCCGCGAGAGCGTTCTCCTTTGAGCAGACATCCTGATAGGAAGAACCGTAATCATCGAAGGAAGTGATGCCTCCCGGCTCCCCCTTCAGCCTTTTTTCCAGCATCGGAAGAAGATAATAGAAGACCACATCGCGGTTGTAGAGGTATTTCACGTCATTCAGAAGATTCCGGTCATACAGGTAGGTCGGGTATTCCCCCATATCCTCCCGCATGGCGTCCTTGTTCTCCACAATGTGGGAATAGTCAAGCGGCCGGAGAACATACCGGATCCCGTCATGGGTTTCGAACGCAGCCTTCAGGTTGTCATTGATTTCCCGGAATGTTGCTCCGGGGTACGGGAGCTTCACGGAATCCGTTCCGAACAGGGCATCGAACTCCGACGTTTTGAAATTTTCCGACATACTGGTCCCCGTGATGATGGCATCGTAGGAGAAATGCCTCGTGATGCCGTCATTCTGGCTCCGCTGGTCTCCCAGCTCGTAATACCAGCCCGCTCTGGGCGCGTGGTAGTGAAAAAAAGGATCCAGATACACCACCAGGCCGCCGACCAGAACAAGGAAGGCAAGGATCAGTATGAAAAAGGCACGAAGCCAGGTTTTTGCTTTCATATTAAAAGTCATTATAAATAAAACTCGACACTCCGCTCATCGACAGCAGGCTGACGAGCAGCATCGCCGCCGTGGCAAGGAGTGTTCCTGCATTCACCCGGTATTTGCGCTTCTGATTGTTCGGAAGGCACAGGCAGATCACGAAGCACGCACCGAGGAACAGCACCGCGCAGACCATCTGCACTGCCGGATCGCTCACCTGCATGGGAAGATGCTGCA
>DAIMKA010000203.1:1300-3663 GCA_036721955.1 Lachnospiraceae bacterium
CCACCTTCAGATGCCAGCGGAAGCGCTGGAAATCCTCCCAGGAGCTGCTCCGAAAGAGCATCCACATCATGCTGACAAAGTAAAACGTGATGCACCACCGGATGGGCAGCCACACCTTCTGATACAGCTTTCCGAGAAACCGCTCCACAACCTGCGCAAGCCCGTGGAAAATCCCCCACAGAACAAAGGTCCAGTTCGCCCCGTGCCAGATGCCGCTCACGAGGTAGACGATCATAATGTTCACATAGGTCCGGATTTTTCCCTTCCGGCTCCCGCCGAGCGGGAAGTAAATGTATTCCCGGAGGAACGATGTCAGACTGATGTGCCAGCGCCGCCAGAAATCCGTGACGGTCCCCGCCCGGTACGGCGAATTGAAGTTCGCAGGGAGATCAAAGCCCAGCATCTTCGCAAGGCCGATGGCCATGTCCGAATAGCCGGAGAAGTCAAAATAAATCTGAAACGTATAAGCCAGCATGACAACCAGACTGTCCACGTTCGATCGGTACGAGAACAGGGTGTAGTACTGCGTCACCGCCGTTCCCAGAGGATCCGCCAGGATCACTTTTTTGAACAGGCCGCAGGTGAACATCTGAATGCCGGTGACCATTCCCTCGCTGTCGAAGGAAAATCGTTCCTTCTTCCGAAGCTGCGGAAGGAATTCCCGCATGGTCGTGATCGGTCCCTGTGTGATTTTCGGGAAAAATGCGGAAAACAGTACATATTCCCGGAAGGACACGTCCGAGACCTCTCCTCTCCAGACATCCACGATCCAGGAGATCTGTGAGAAAATGATAAAACTGATGCCCAGCGGCAAAATCAGGTGAACCATCGGCCAGTCCCTGTGAAGGACCGCATTCAGATTCTCCAGAAAAAAATTCGTGTATTTGAAAAAGCCGAGGAAAAAGACGTTGAGCACAACGCCGAGAATCATCCAGCGCCTTCTCGTTTTTTCCTGTTCTGCCGTTTCATCCTGATCCCTCGCCAAGGCAATATCCGCGAGGGTGGTTTTGCCGCATGCGGCGGCTTTTTCTCCCGGAAGGCTTTCGTTCCGCAGTGCCTTGCCGCCTTTGCGTTCCGGCGCTGTCCTGGTCTTTTTTCCCGCTCTTCTGGAAATCCCCCAGTTCAGGAGGATCAGCGCTCCCAGCATCACCGGATACCAGGGATTTGCGAATCCGTAGAACAGAAACGACACCACAATCAGAAACCAGTCCGCTGCCGTCCCTCGCCTTTCCCTCTGCCCTTTGGCCAGAAGATAATATCCGAAGAGCGTTACCGGCAGGAAGAAGATTATGAAATAGAGTGAATGAAACTGCATAGATATTCCTTCCACTGTCCGTTGATCCGGTCCGGGCTGTAGCTCTCCTGTACCCGGGACGCCTCCCGTCCCATCCGGTCCGCAAGAAGCGGATCATCCATCAGGCGGATCATCCGGTCCGCCATCTCGTGTTCCGTCTCTTCTACAGGCACAAGAAATCCGTTCTCCCCGTCGCGGATAAGATCGCGGGGTCCCCCGCACGGGCAGTCCGTGGAGATGCAGGCAAGCCCGGCTCCCATCGCCTCCAGAAGCGCATTCGGCATGCCCTCCGAGCGGGACGGCAGGACGAAGATCCGGCTCGTCTCAATTTTCTCACGCACACCGTCCACCAGGCCCTCGAACACAACCGCATCCGCAATGCCGAGCTCTGCCGACAGCTTCATGAATTCCTCTCTGGCCGGTCCGTCACCGTACAGATGGAGAGAATACTCCGGGTGCCTGTCATGCGCCCGTGCGAACTCACGGATCAGCAGGCCCTGATTCTTGTTGTGATCAAGGCGTCCCACGCAGACCACACGGTTTAATCGCCCGCCCTCGTACCGCGGATGGATAAAATCCGGATTGATGGCGTTCGGAAGGATCACGGATTTCCTGCGGATTCCCTTCGGGAAGAATTCCGCTGCTTCTCTCGTCTGCAGGACAACGCCTGCTGCCTGCCGGAAAAAGAAGAACGCCGGAATCCGCAGTTTTGCCGTGTTATACTCATAAGCCGGATTCGACCGGACGCTGACCACCACCGGAATTCCGAGCCCGCGGCTCGTCAGAACTGCAAACGAATTGTTGTAGCCGATAAAAGAAAGGATGACATCCGGTTTTTCCTGTTTCCAGATGGCACGGAGCGTGCGGTATCTCGCAAGGAAGCCATGCACGCGCCCTTTCGCGAGCTCCTCCGGCGCAGGATCCGAATAGATCCGGTAAATTCCATCGGGCCCTGTCGTCACCGTCCGGTTCTTCCCCCATGCAACGGTCTCTTCCTCCGTCCCATAGGTTTCCCCTGTTTCCGCATCCCAGAGGGCATGCGGAAGGACATACTCCGGCGGGCGAAAAT